>NZ_PTSB01000013.1:0-132567 GCF_002965125.1 Escherichia sp. MOD1-EC6162 | reverse complement strand
AGATATGCCATAAATATAGCAAATAATATATTAATATACATATCATGTATTTATAAATATCTAAGCGAAGATATGGTTCTCAATGATGGTAATTTTTGTTATGAATTTGTGGTGTTTCGCCTAAATTTCTCGTTCCAAAATCATAAAAATCGGGTATGTTTTAGCAGAGTATGCTGCTAAGGCACGGGTAGTCATACACAAAACGAAATAAAGTGCTGTACAACAACATCACAATACACGTAATAACCAGAAGAATGGGGATTCTCAGGATGAATATAAAGGGTAAAGCGTTACTGGCAGGATGTATCGCGCTGGCATTCAGCAATATGGCTCTGGCGGAAGATATCAAAGTCGCGGTTGTCGGAGCGATGTCTGGCCCGGTAGCCCAGTATGGTGACCAGGAATTTACTGGCGCAGAGCAGGCAGTTGCGGATATTAACGCCAAAGGCGGCGTTAAAGGCAACAAACTGCAAATCGTAAAATATGACGATGCCTGTGATCCGAAACAGGCGGTAGCAGTGGCGAACAAAGTTGTTAACGACGGCATAAAATATGTGATTGGCCACCTCTGTTCTTCATCAACGCAGCCAGCGTCTGACATCTATGAAGATGAAGGTATTTTAATGATCACCCCAGCGGCAACCGCGCCAGAACTGACCGCGCGTGGCTATAAGTTGATTATGCGCACCACTGGCCTGGACTCTGACCAGGGACCAACAGCGGCGAAATATATTCTTGAGAAAGTGAAACCGCAGCGTATTGCTATCGTTCATGACAAACAGCAGTACGGTGAAGGTCTGGCGCGTGCGGTACAGGACGGCCTGAAGAAAGGTAACGCTAACGTGGTGTTCTTTGACGGCATCACCGCCGGAGAAAAAGACTTCTCAACCCTGGTGGCGCGTCTGAAGAAAGAGAATATCGACTTCGTTTACTACGGCGGTTACCACCCGGAAATGGGGCAGATCCTGCGTCAGGCACGTGCGGCGGGGTTGAAAACCCAGTTTATGGGGCCGGAAGGTGTGGCTAACGTCTCGCTGTCTAATATCGCGGGCGAGTCAGCGGAAGGTCTGCTGGTGACCAAGCCGAAGAACTACGATCAGGTTCCGGCGAACAAACCAATTGTTGACGCGATCAAAGCGAAAAAACAGGATCCAAGCGGCGCATTCGTGTGGACCACCTACGCGGCACTGCAATCTTTACAGGCGGGTCTGAACCAGTCCGACGATCCGGCTGAGATCGCCAAATACCTGAAAGCGAACCCGGTTGATACGGTGATGGGGCCGCTGACCTGGGATGAGAAAGGCGATCTGAAAGGTTTCGAGTTCGGCGTGTTTGACTGGCACGCTAATGGCACGGCGACCGATGCGAAGTAATCATTAATCGGCAACCCAGGGTTGCCGTCAAATTGCTGATATCAAGTTCATTGCTTCATGCCGGATGCGGCGTAAACGCCTTATCCGGCCTACAAAATCTACAGAAATCAGTAAATTGAAATACACATTGTAGGCCTGATAAGCGTAGCGCATCAGGCAATCCCTCGTTTGTCATCACACCTGAATATTAATGCTTTTCCCAGCCGCCCGGTTGTTCCTTAAATCCCAACGCCTGCATAAACGCCGCCATCACGCTGCGATCTTCCACACCGGCATCCGCCATCCACCAGCATGAAACGCCAGGATTGTTACGTAACACCTCTTCCAGCAGATATTGCCCCACACCGCGTCGGCGGGTGACTTCCCGCACGCGTAGGGAATCCAGTGCCCCCTGAGTGCCGCTTAAGGTTACTCGCACGGCAGCAAGCAGACGCTCGTTAAAACGCGCGGCGTAGATACGGTGGTTATCGTCAACCTGTAAAGACGCAGGGGAATACTCCGGCCAGATCTTTTGCAGGTCAATCCGGTCCTGGTCGCTAAAATTTTCTAATCGAATGATGGTCAGCTTCATAGGTAACCCGTACAAATCACAAAAGTGGAACCAGTGTAGCGAAATAATTTAATCGGAGGCTTTCTCTTTTTTATTTCTTTTGGCAGGTGATTAATTTTTTTTCAGCAATAATTATAAATTAAAAACATTAGAGAATGAAAATTGTCCAGCATAATCCCCTGAATGGTAGTGAATTATTCCGCCCTTTGTGTCGTTATTTTATGCTGACAACGGCGCTTTTTTCTGTTTATCTATCAATAAATTCAGAATATTATCTGTTCTTAATCGACTGAAAAATAGGGATTTTAATCGCTATTATCACAAAATACTGCGCTAAACCCTTAATCAGACAGGCAAAACAGTGCAGTATAAAAAAAGAACAGCCAGATTTTTTAATACATAAAAACAAAGCAACACAACATTACGAGTGGGGATTTTGAATAATGAAACGGAATGCGAAAACTATCATCGCAGGGATGATTGCACTGGCAATATCACACACCGCGTTGGCCGACGATATTAAAGTTGCCGTTGTCGGCGCGATGTCTGGCCCGGTTGCCCAGTGGGGCGATATGGAATTTAACGGTGCTCGCCAGGCAATCAAAGACATTAACGCGAAAGGAGGAATTAAAGGCGATAAGCTGGTTGGCGTGGAATATGACGACGCCTGCGATCCGAAACAAGCCGTTGCGGTCGCCAACAAAATCGTTAACGACGGCATTAAATACGTTATTGGTCATCTCTGTTCCTCCTCTACCCAGCCGGCGTCGGACATCTATGAAGACGAAGGTATTCTGATGATCTCGCCGGGGGCGACCAACCCGGAACTGACTCAACGCGGTTATCAACACATCATGCGCACTGCCGGGCTGGACTCCTCCCAGGGGCCGACTGCCGCGAAATACATTGTTGAGACGGTGAAACCCGAGCGCATCGCCATTATTCACGACAAACAACAGTATGGCGAAGGGCTGGCGCGTTCGGTGCAGGACGCGTTGAAAGCGGCTAATGCCAATATCGTCTTCTTCGACGGCATTACTGCTGGCGAGAAAGATTTCTCCGCGCTGGTTGCCCGGCTGAAAAAAGAAAACATCGACTTCGTTTACTACGGCGGTTACTACCCGGAAATGGGGCAGATGCTGCGCCAGGCTCGTTCCGTCGGCCTGAAAACCCAGTTTATGGGGCCGGAAGGTGTCGGTAACGCGTCGCTGTCGAACATTGCCGGTGATGCTGCCGAAGGTATGTTGGTCACTATGCCAAAACGCTATGACCAGGATCCGGCAAACCAGGGCATTGTTGATGCGCTGAAAGCCGACAAGAAAGATCCAACCGGTCCCTATGTCTGGATCACCTACGCAGCGGTGCAATCTCTGGCGACTGCCCTTGAGCGTACCGGCAGCGATGAACCGCTGGCGTTGGTGAAAGATTTAAAAGCTAACGGTGCTAATACCGTGATTGGGCCGCTGAACTGGGATGAAAAAGGCGATCTGAAGGGATTTGATTTTGGTGTCTTCCAGTGGCACGCCGACGGTTCTTCCACGGCAGCCAAGTAATCATCCCACTGCCCGTGAAAAGCGGGCAGGTTTAGAAAGGTTACCTTATGTCTGAGCAGTTTTTGTATTTCTTGCAGCAGATGTTTAACGGCGTCACGCTGGGCAGTACTTACGCGCTGATTGCCATCGGCTACACCATGGTTTACGGCATTATCGGCATGATCAACTTCGCCCACGGCGAGGTTTATATGATCGGCAGCTACGTCTCGTTTATGATCATCGCTGCGCTGATGATGATGGGCATTGATACCGGCTGGCTGCTGGTGGCGGCGGGATTCGTCGGTGCAATAGTCATTGCCAGCGCTTACGGCTGGAGTATCGAACGGGTAGCGTATCGCCCGGTGCGTAACTCTAAACGTCTGATTGCCCTTATTTCCGCGATTGGCATGTCTATCTTCCTGCAAAACTACGTCAGCCTGACCGAAGGTTCGCGCGACGTGGCGCTGCCCAGCCTGTTTAACGGTCAGTGGATAGTGGGTCATAGCGAAAACTTCTCTGCGTCTATTACCACCATGCAGGCGGTGATCTGGATTGTCACCTTCCTCGCCATGCTGGCGCTGACGATTTTCATTCGCTATTCCCGTATGGGACGCGCGTGTCGTGCCTGCGCGGAAGATCTGAAAATGGCGAGTCTGCTTGGCATTAACACCGACCGGGTGATTGCGCTGACCTTTGTGATTGGCGCAGCGATGGCGGCGGTGGCAGGCGTTCTGCTCGGTCAGTTCTACGGCGTGATTAACCCCTATATTGGCTTTATGGCCGGGATGAAAGCCTTTACTGCTGCGGTACTCGGCGGGATTGGTAGCATTCCGGGGGCGATGATTGGCGGGCTGATCCTGGGGATTGCGGAGGCGCTCTCTTCTGCCTATCTGAGTACGGAATATAAAGATGTGGTTTCATTCGCCTTGCTGATTCTGGTGTTGCTGGTGATGCCGACCGGTATTCTGGGGCGTCCGGAGGTAGAGAAAGTATGAAACCGATGCATATTGCAATGGCGCTGCTCTCTGCCGCCATGTTCTTTGTCCTGGCGGGCGTCTTTATGGGCGTGCAACTGGAGCTGGACGGCACCAAACTGGTGGTCGACACGGCTTCGGATGTCCGTTGGGAATGGGTGTTTATCGGCACGGCGGTGGTCTTTTTCTTTCAGCTTGTGCGACCTGCTTTCCAGAAAGGGTTGAAAAGCGTTTCCGGGCCGAAGTTCATCCTGCCAGCGATTGATGGTTCCACGGTGAAACAGAAGCTGTTCCTCGTGGCGCTGCTGGTGATTGCGGTGGCGTGGCCGTTTATGGTGTCGCGAGGGACGGTGGATATCGCCACTCTGACCATGATCTATATTATCCTCGGCCTCGGGTTGAACGTGGTGGTAGGGATTTCCGGCCTGCTGGTGCTCGGTTATGGCGGATTTTACGCCATTGGTGCTTACACCTTTGCGCTGCTCAATCACTATTATGGTCTTGGCTTCTGGACCTGTCTGCCGATTGCCGGTCTGATGGCAGCGGCGGCGGGCTTCCTGCTCGGTTTCCCGGTGTTGCGTCTGCGCGGTGATTATCTGGCGATCGTTACTCTCGGCTTCGGTGAAATTGTGCGTATTTTGCTGCTCAATAATACTGAAGTTACCGGCGGTCCGAACGGCATCAGCCAGATCCCTAAACCGACCTTTTTTGGCCTCGAGTTCAGTCGTACTGCCCGTGAAGGCGGCTGGGATACCTTCAGTAATTTCTTTGGCCTGAAATACGATCCGTCCGATCGCGTCATCTTTCTCTACCTGGTGGCCTTGTTGCTGGTGGTGTTTTCCTTATTCGTCATTAATCGCCTGCTGCGGATGCCGCTGGGTCGCGCATGGGAAGCGTTGCGTGAAGATGAAATCGCCTGTCGTTCGCTGGGTTTAAGCCCGCGCCGTATCAAGCTGACAGCCTTTACCATCAGCGCCGCGTTTGCGGGTTTCGCCGGAACGCTGTTTGCTGCGCGCCAGGGCTTTGTCAGCCCGGAATCCTTCACCTTTGCCGAATCGGCATTTGTGCTGGCAATTGTGGTGCTCGGTGGCATGGGGTCACAGTTTGCGGTGATTCTGGCGGCAGTTCTGCTGGTGGTGTCGCGCGAGTTGATGCGTGATTTCAACGAATACAGCATGTTGATGCTCGGTGGCCTGATGGTGCTGATGATGATCTGGCGTCCACAGGGCTTGCTGCCCATGACACGCCCGCAACTGAAGCTGAAGAACGGCGAAGCGAAAGGAGAGCAGGCATGAGTCAGACATTATTATCTGTTAACGGCCTGATGATGCGCTTCGGCGGCCTGTTGGCGGTGAACAACGTCAATCTCGAGCTGTACCCGCAGGAAATCGTCTCGTTAATCGGCCCTAACGGTGCCGGAAAAACCACGGTCTTCAATTGCCTGACCGGATTCTACAAACCCACCGGCGGCACCATTTTACTGCGCGATCAGCATCTGGAAGGTTTGCCCGGCCAGCAAATTGCCCGCATGGGCGTGGTGCGCACCTTCCAGCATGTGCGTCTGTTCCGTGAAATGACAGTGATTGAAAACCTGCTGGTGGCGCAGCATCAGCAACTAAAAACCGGGCTGTTTTCCGGCCTGTTGAAAACGCCTTCTTTCCGTCGCGCCCAGAGTGAAGCGCTCGACCGCGCCGCAACCTGGCTTGAGCGCATTGGTTTGCTGGAACACGCCAACCGCCAGGCGAGCAACCTGGCCTATGGCGACCAGCGTCGTCTGGAGATTGCCCGCTGCATGGTGACGCAGCCGGAGATTTTAATGCTCGACGAACCGGCGGCAGGTCTTAACCCGAAAGAGACCAAAGAACTGGATGAGCTGATTGCCGAGCTGCGTAATCATCACAACACCACTATCTTGTTGATTGAGCACGATATGAAGCTGGTGATGGGGATTTCAGACAGAATCTACGTGGTTAATCAAGGGACGCCACTGGCAAATGGTACGCCGGAGCAGATCCGTAATAACCCGGACGTGATCCGTGCCTATTTAGGTGAGGCATAAGATGGAAAAAGTCATGTTGTCCTTTGACAAAGTCAGCGCCCACTACGGCAAAATCCAGGCGCTGCATGAGGTGAGCCTGCATATTAATCAGGGAGAGATTGTTACCTTGATTGGTGCGAACGGAGCAGGGAAAACCACCTTGCTCGGTACGTTATGCGGCGACCCGCGCGCCACCAGCGGACGAATTGTGTTTGATGATAAAGACATTACCGACTGGCAGACGGCGAAAATCATGCGTGAAGCAGTGGCGATTGTCCCGGAAGGGCGTCGTGTCTTCTCGCGGATGACGGTGGAAGAGAACCTGGCAATGGGCGGTTTCTTTGCCGAAAGAGATCAGTTTCAGGAGCGCATAAAGTGGGTCTATGAGCTGTTCCCGCGTCTGCATGAGCGCCGTATTCAGCGGGCGGGCACCATGTCCGGCGGTGAACAGCAGATGCTGGCGATTGGTCGTGCACTGATGAGCAATCCGCGTTTGCTGCTGCTTGATGAGCCATCGCTCGGACTGGCACCGATTATCATCCAACAAATCTTCGACACCATCGAGCAGTTGCGCGAGCAGGGAATGACCATCTTCCTCGTCGAACAGAACGCCAATCAGGCGCTGAAGCTGGCAGATCGCGGCTACGTGCTGGAAAACGGTCATGTGGTGCTCTCCGATACCGGCGACGCACTACTGGCGAACGAAGCGGTGAGAAGCGCGTATTTAGGCGGGTAATAACGCGTTGATTGATAAGGAGTCAAAAGACTCCTTTGAGACAGGTGACAAATGTAAAATTGCCTGATGCGCTGCACTTATCAGGCCTATTGGGTGAGTTGCAATATATTGAATTTGCACGATCTTGTAGGCCGTATAAGGCGTTCACGCCGCATCCGGCATGAAACGATAAGCACATTATCTACAATCTGTAGAGTTTGACTCAGACCTTCTATTTTCCCGCTTATCCGTGCCCCATCTCCCATTTTCCCTCACCCGTACCGTCACCGCCTTGTCATCTTTCTGACACCTTACTATCTTAAAAATGTAACAAAAGAGTTATTTTTCTGTAATTCGAGCATGTCATGTTACCCCGCGAGCATAAAACGCGTGAATTCGCGCATCCGGTACAACAAGAGAGATAATCAATGAAACCGTTACATTATACAGCTTCAGCACTGGCGCTCGGATTGGCGTTAATGGGGAATGCACAGGCCGTGACGACTATTCCGTTCTGGCATTCGATGGAAGGGGAACTGGGTAAAGAGGTGGATTCTCTGGCTCAACGTTTTAACGCCGAAAACCCGGATTACAAAATTGTACCGACCTACAAAGGCAACTACGAACAGAATTTAAGCGCGGGTATCGCAGCATTTCGTACCGGTAACGCGCCGGCTATTTTGCAGGTTTATGAAGTTGGCACCGCCACCATGATGGCGTCGAAAGCGATTAAACCGGTGTATGAAGTATTTAAAGATGCGGGGATTAACTTCGATGAGTCGCAGTTTGTGCCGACGGTTTCAGGCTACTACTCCGACAGCAAAACCGGACATTTACTCTCCCAACCGTTCAACAGCTCGACTCCCGTTCTCTATTACAACAAAGATGCTTTCAAAAAAGCAGGGTTAGACCCGGAGCAGCCGCCGAAAACCTGGCAGGATTTGGCTGACTATGCCGCAAAACTGAAAGCCTCCGGTATGAAGTGCGGCTACGCCAGCGGCTGGCAGGGCTGGATCCAACTGGAAAACTTTAGCGCCTGGAATGGCCTGCCATTTGCCAGCAAAAACAACGGGTTTGACGGCACAGATGCGGTGCTGGAGTTCAACAAGCCGGAGCAGGTGAAACATATCGCCATGCTGGAAGAGATGAACAAGAAGGGCGATTTTAGCTACGTCGGGCGTAAGGATGAATCCACCGAGAAGTTCTATAACGGTGATTGCGCGATGACGACCGCCTCTTCCGGTTCGCTTGCCAACATTCGAGAGTATGCCAAATTCAACTATGGCGTAGGCATGATGCCTTACGACGCCGATGCGAAAGATGCGCCACAAAACGCCATTATCGGCGGAGCCAGCCTGTGGGTGATGCAGGGCAAAGATAAGGATACTTACACCGGTGTGGCGAAGTTCCTCGACTTCCTCGCGAAGCCAGAAAACGCTGCTGAGTGGCATCAGAAAACCGGTTATCTGCCGATCACTAAAGCGGCTTATGACCTGACTCGTGAGCAGGGCTTTTACGAGAAAAACCCAGGAGCGGATACTGCGACGCGTCAGATGCTGAACAAGCCGCCGTTGCCGTATACCAAAGGACTGCGTCTGGGCAATATGCCGCAGATCCGCGTAATTGTGGATGAAGAGCTGGAGAGCGTGTGGACCGGTAAGAAGACGCCACAGCAGGCGCTGGATACCGCCGTTGAGCGTGGGAATCAGTTGCTGCGCCGCTTTGAGAAATCGACGAAGTCTTAATCAGTGTAATGTCGGATGCGTTTCGCTTATCTGACCTGGCATCGCGTGTAGGCCGGATAAGCGAAGCGCATCCGGCACAGTTCAGGAATTAACCGTAATGTCATCATCCCGTCCGGTGTTCCGCTCGCGCTGGCTGCCTTATTTGCTGGTCGCGCCGCAGCTCATCATCACCGTTATCTTTTTTATCTGGCCTGCGGGCGAAGCGTTGTGGTACTCGCTACAAAGCGTCGATCCGTTTGGTTTCTCCAGCCAGTTTGTCGGGCTGGATAACTTCGTCACGCTGTTCCATGACAGTTACTATCTCGACTCCTTCTGGACGACGATAAAATTTAGCACCTTTGTCACCGTCAGCGGTTTGCTGGTGTCGCTGTTCTTTGCGGCGCTGGTGGAGTACATCGTGCGCGGCAGCCGTTTCTATCAAACTTTAATGTTGTTGCCGTATGCTGTGGCTCCCGCCGTTGCCGCCGTATTGTGGATCTTCCTGTTTAACCCCGGTCGCGGGCTGATCACTCATTTTCTTGCTGAGTTCGGCTATGACTGGAACCACGCGCAAAACAGCGGCCAGGCGATGTTTCTGGTGGTGTTCGCCTCGGTGTGGAAGCAAATCAGCTACAACTTTCTGTTCTTCTATGCCGCGCTGCAATCCATTCCCCGTTCACTGATCGAAGCGGCGGCCATTGACGGCGCAGGCCCGATTCGCCGCTTCTTTAAGATCGCGTTACCGCTTATCGCTCCGGTGAGTTTCTTTCTGCTGGTGGTTAATCTGGTGTACGCCTTCTTCGACACCTTCCCGGTGATTGATGCCGCTACGTCCGGTGGGCCAGTACAGGCCACTACCACGCTGATTTATAAGATCTACCGCGAAGGCTTTACCGGACTGGATCTGGCTTCGTCTGCCGCGCAGTCGGTGGTGTTGATGTTCCTCGTCATCGTGTTGACGGTGGTGCAGTTCCGCTATGTTGAAAGCAAGGTGCGTTACCAATGATTGAGAACCGTCCGTGGCTGACGATATTCAGCCATACCATGCTGATCCTTGGGATTGCGGTGATCCTCTTCCCGCTGTACGTGGCGTTTGTCGCAGCGACGCTGGATAAACAGGAAGTCTACGCCGCGCCGATGACGCTGATCCCCGGCACGCATCTGCTGGAGAATATCCATAACATTTGGGTAAACGGAGTAGGCACGAATAGCGCGCCATTCTGGCGGATGTTGCTTAACAGTTTCGTGATGGCGTTCAGCATTACGCTGGGCAAAATTACCGTTTCGATGCTCTCGGCATTCGCCATCGTCTGGTTTCGTTTTCCGCTGCGTAACCTCTTCTTCTGGATGATTTTTATTACTCTGATGCTGCCGGTTGAAGTGCGTATTTTCCCGACGGTAGAAGTGATCGCCAATCTGAAGATGCTCGACAGCTACGCAGGTTTAACGCTGCCGCTGATGGCCTCAGCGACCGCTACGTTCCTGTTCCGGCAGTTCTTTATGACGCTGCCGGATGAGCTGGTGGAAGCGGCTCGTATCGACGGTGCGTCACCGATGCGCTTCTTTTGCGACATTGTCTTTCCGCTGTCAAAAACCAATCTGGCGGCGCTGTTTGTGATCACCTTTATCTACGGCTGGAACCAGTATCTGTGGCCGCTGCTGATTATTACCGATGTTGATCTCGGCACCACCGTGGCGGGGATTAAAGGGATGATCGCCACTGGCGAAGGCACGACAGAATGGAACTCGGTGATGGCTGCGATGTTGTTAACCCTGATCCCACCAGTATTGATTGTTTTAGTGATGCAGCGTGCCTTTGTGCGCGGCCTGGTCGATAGTGAGAAATAAGATGGCAGGACTGAAATTACAGGCAGTAACCAAAAGCTGGGATGGCAAAACCCAGGTCATTAAACCGCTGACGCTTGATGTGGCAGACGGTGAATTTATTGTGATGGTTGGGCCGTCTGGCTGCGGAAAATCCACGCTACTGCGCATGGTTGCCGGGCTGGAGCAGGTGACTGAGGGCGATATCTGGATCAACGAGCAGCGCGTAACCGAAATGGAGCCGAAAGATCGCGGGATTGCGATGGTGTTCCAGAACTACGCGCTTTATCCGCATATGAGCGTAGAGGAGAATATGGCGTGGGGGCTGAAAATTCGCGGTATGGGCAAGCAGCAAATTGCTGAACGTGTCAAAGAAGCAGCACGCATTCTCGAACTTGACGGTTTGCTTAAGCGCCGTCCACGCGAGCTTTCTGGCGGTCAGCGTCAGCGTGTGGCGATGGGGCGCGCGATTGTGCGCGATCCGGCGGTGTTCTTGTTTGATGAGCCGCTCTCTAACCTCGATGCCAAGCTGCGCGTACAGATGCGTCTTGAGTTGCAACAGTTACACCGTCGTCTGAAAACGACATCACTCTACGTCACCCACGATCAGGTTGAAGCGATGACCCTCGCCCAGCGAGTGATGGTAATGAACGGCGGCGTTGCCGAACAGATTGGCACGCCGGTTGAAGTGTACGAAAAACCCGCCAGCCTGTTTGTGGCGAGTTTTATCGGCAGTCCGGCGATGAACCTGCTGACAGGTCGTGTGAATAACGAAGGTACGCACTTCGAGCTGGACGGCGGCATCGTACTACCGTTGAACGGTTATTATCGGCAGTATGCCGGGCGTAAAATGACCCTCGGTATCCGCCCGGAACATATTGCGTTAAGCTCGCAGGCAGAAGGCGGCGTGCCGCTGGTGATGGACACGCTGGAGATCCTCGGCGCTGATAATCTGGCGCACGGACGCTGGGGCGATCAGAAGCTGGTGGTACGACTGACGCATCAGGAACGCCCGACGGCAGGCAGCATGTTGTGGCTGCATTTGCCGGAAAATCAGCTACATCTTTTTGATGGTGAAACAGGACAACGAGTATGAGTAACTGGCCTTATCCCCGCATCGTCGCCCACCGTGGCGGCGGTAAACTTGCCCCGGAAAACACCCTGGCGGCAATCGACGTGGGGGCAAAATACGGTCATAAGATGATCGAATTTGACGCGAAGTTATCGAAAGATGGTGAGATCTTCTTGCTCCATGATGACAACCTCGAACGTACCAGCAACGGCTGGGGCGTCGCGGGCGAACTGAACTGGCAGGATTTACTGCGCGTGGATGCAGGCAGTTGGTACAGCAAAGCGTTTAAAGGTGAGCCGCTGCCGTTGCTTTCGCAGGTGGCGGAACGCTGTCGCGAACACGGGATGATGGCGAATATCGAAATCAAACCCACCACCGGCACCGGGTCGTCGACGGGCAAAATGGTGGCACTGGCGGCACGCGAACTTTGGGCGGAGATGACCCCGCCGCTGCTGTCATCGTTTGAGATTGATGCTTTAGAAGCCGCACAATTGGCAGCACCGGAACTGCCGCGCGGTTTGTTGCTTGATGAGTGGCGCGACGACTGGCGCGAACTGACTACGCGGCTGGGCTGCGTTTCTATTCATCTCAATCATAAGTTGCTCGATAAAGCGCGAGTGATGCAGTTGAAAGACGCTGGGTTGCGGATTCTGGTTTATACCGTCAACAGACCCCAGCGAGCGGCAGAGTTGCTGCGCTGGGGTGTGGATTGCATCTGTACTGATGCGATTGACGTGATCGGGCCAAATTTTACGGCCCAATAGTTTTCAACGGAAGGTCAGGCTGCGATGTGCTGGGTGGATTCAGCATGTCGCCGTTTCTCCTCTCTTGCAGCATATGCTGCTGATTCAACGAACTATCCGGATTACGGTTGCCGTTTAACATCCCGCCGTTGTTGTTGGGCAGCATTTGCTGCCGGGCGGGATTTAGCTCCCCCGGCTGCGACTGCAATACCCGCTGCGAGTTGCTGTTAATCTGATTTTCTAAATGCTGCTGTTGTAATTGCGTCTGAGTTTTCAGTTGCTGATTCAGCATCCCTTTTTGTTGGATTTGCTGAGTCTGCATCTGGGTTTGCATCCGTTGCTGGCTGGGGATTTGATATCCCGGCTGGTTAGGATTATTCAGAGTATTAATGGGCTGTGCAAAGCCGACAAACGGCAGGAGTGCCGTCAAAAGCAGAAGTCGTTTCATCGCGTATCCTCCTCTGAAGATATCCTTTAAGTTTACTCGCTTCCCGGCAAAACGATGATTATTTCAGAGTTATACACCAGGCTTAAGTGGGGAAGGCCCTCATACAACTGGAGAATAACGATGATAAAACCGACGTTTTTACGCCGGGCGGCGATTGCTACTTTACTTTCAGGATGTTGTTTTAGTGCGGCAGCCGCGCCACCTGCGCCGCCGCCCGTCTCGTATGGCGTGGAGGAGGATGTCTTCCATCCGGTGCGCGCGAAGCAGGGAATGGTGGCTTCTGTCGATGCCACTGCCACTCAGGTGGGGGTAGATATCCTCAAGGAGGGCGGGAATGCCGTGGATGCTGCCGTGGCGGTGGGATATGCGCTGGCGGTAACGCATCCGCAGGCGGGGAATCTGGGGGGCGGCGGTTTTATGCTGATCCGCACTAAAAATGGCAACACCACCGCTATCGACTTCCGCGAAATGGCACCTGCCAAAGCGACCCGCGATATGTTCCTCGATGACCAGGGCAACCCGGACAGTAAAAAATCACTCACTTCGCATCTGGCCTCCGGCACGCCGGGCACGGTAGCAGGTTTCTCGCTGGCGCTGGATAAATACGGCACCATGCCGCTGAACAAAGTGGTTCAGCCCGCGTTTAAACTGGCGCGTGATGGTTTTATCGTTAACGATGCGTTGGCTGACGATCTCAAAACCTATGGTAGCGAAGTGCTGCCGAATCACGAAAACAGCAAGCCTATCTTCTGGAAAGAGGGGGAGCCGCTGAAAAAGGGCGACAAGTTGGTGCAGGCGAACCTGGCAAAGAGCCTGGAGATGATTGCCGAAAATGGCCCGGACGCGTTTTACAAAGGCACAATAGCTGAGCAGATTGCCCAGGAGATGCAGAAAAACGGTGGTTTGATTACCAAAGAGGATTTGGCTGCGTATAAAGCGGTCGAACGCACACCGATTAGCGGCGATTATCGCGGGTATCAGGTTTACTCCATGCCACCGCCATCTTCTGGTGGGATTCATATCGTGCAGATCCTCAATATTCTGGAAAACTTCGATATGAAGAAATATGGCTTTGGTAGCGCCGATGCGATGCAAATCATGGCCGAAGCCGAGAAACATGCCTATGCCGATCGCTCGGAATACCTTGGCGATCCGGATTTTGTCAAAGTACCGTGGCAGGCGCTGACGAATAAGGCCTATGCCAAATCTATTGCCGATCAAATTGATATCAATAAAGCGAAGCCGTCCAGCGAAATTCGCCCCGGCAAGCTTGCGCCTTATGAGAGTAATCAAACCACCCATTATTCAGTGGTGGATAAAGACGGTAACGCGGTGGTGGTGACCTATACGCTGAACACCACCTTCGGTACGGGTATTGTCGCGGGCGAGAGCGGTATTTTGCTTAATAACCAAATGGATGATTTCTCGGCCAAACCGGGCGTACCGAACGTGTACGGGCTGGTAGGCGGTGATGCCAATGCTGTAGGGCCGAACAAGCGCCCGCTGTCATCGATGTCACCAACCATTGTGGTGAAAGATGGCAAAACCTGGCTGGTCACTGGCAGCCCTGGCGGTAGCCGAATTATCACCACCGTGCTGCAAATGGTAGTGAACAGTATCGATTATGGAATGAACGTCGCTGAAGCGACTAATGCGCCGCGTTTCCACCATCAGTGGTTGCCGGACGAGTTGCGAGTGGAGAAAGGATTTAGCCCGGATACGCTCAAGCTACTGGAAGCAAAAGGCCAGAAAGTGGCGCTGAAAGAAGCGATGGGCAGCACGCAAAGCATTATGGTTGCTCCGGACGGTGAGTTGTACGGCGCATCTGATCCACGTTCGGTAGATGATTTAACGGCGGGGTATTAATATGTTAAGCCCTCTCCCGGTAGGTGAGGGCTTAAATGACAAACTTAGATTGCAAATTTTCTATTTCACCCGCGCCATATAATACACATCAATATATTCACCGTTTCGCAATGCGTACTTCTTGCCAGTTCCTTCAATCTCAAAGCCGTATTTTTTATAGACCTTAATTGCCGGGGCGTTGTCGACAAACACCGTTAGCTCAATGCGATCTACCCGCAACCAGTTGTCGCACATTTCAATCATCTCTTGCATCAGGGCACTGGCGACGCCGCGATTCTTCCAGCGGGAGTCGACGCAGATACCAAAATCGGCAACATGACTGCGACGCGGGCGTTGCTGTACGTCAATGGTAAGATGACCTACGACGTCTCCATCAATACAGGCGACGAGTTGCTTGATGCCGGGATGTCCGGCGAGTCGCTCCTGCCACATATGAGCGGAAGGATGAGGTACCTGTAGCGTGTTGTAATACACCTCCGGCTGGGCGTGAATCTGCCGAATAGCCTCGTAATCGCGCGTTTCAGCGTGGCGTATCACTATCTCATTCATTCCTCTGTCCTCTTTGGTGTAAATGTCCCTTTCAACATCATTGACTTTCAAAAGCGAGTCAAATGCATTTTTTTGCAAAAAGTGTTGGACAAGTGCGAATGAGAATGATTATTATTGTCTCGCGATCAGGAAGACCCTCGCGGAGAACCTGAAAGCACGACATTGCTCACATTGCTTCCAGTATTACTTAGCCAGCCGGGTGCTGGCTTTTTTTTTGCTTTCGTTTCAGCCAGGCTGACTTGCTATTTTGCCCACGGGAAGTGCTCGTGTTGAGACAAATGCAAAATTGCCTGATGCGCTACGCTTATCAGGCCTACAAACCGATGCCATTTTGTGTAGGCCGGATAAGGCGTTCACGCCGCATCCGGCATGATCAAAGTGCACTTTGCCAACAATCTGACGTACTGAAACACAGGCATAGGAACCACGTCCGCTTTGCGCTAAGGTGTCACTAACCACCTTAAAAAGGACGAAACTATGGTCATTAACTGCGCCTTCATTGGCTTCGGTAAAAGCACCACCCGTTACCATCTGCCGTATGTACTTAACCGCAAGGATAGCTGGCATGTCGCGCATATTTTTCGCCGCCATGCCAGGCCGGAAGAACAGGCTCCCATCTATTCCCATATTTATTTCACCAGCGATCTCGACGAAGTATTAAATGATCCCGACGTTAAGCTGGTTGTCGTCTGCACCCATGCTGACAGCCACTTCGAGTATGCGAAGCGCGCGCTGGAGGCCGGAAAAAATGTGCTGGTCGAAAAACCGTTCACCCCTACGCTTGCGCAAGCGAACGAGCTGTTTGCGCTGGCAAAAAGTAAAGGGCTGACCGTCACGCCGTATCAGAATCGTCGCTTTGACTCCTGCTTCCTGACGGCGAAAAAAGCGATTGAAAGCGGCAAGCTGGGAGAGATTGTCGAAGTGGAAAGCCATTTTGACTACTACCGCCCGGTGGCAGAAACTAAACCCGGACTACCGCAAGATGGCGCGTTCTATGGTCTTGGCGTGCATACCCTCGACCAGATTATTTCACTGTTTGGTCGCCCGGATCATGTGGCTTACGATATTCGCAGCCTGCGTAATAAAGCCAATCCGGACGACACTTTCGAAGCGCAGTTGTTTTATGGTGATTTGAAAGCCATCGTCAAAACCAGCCATTTGGTGAAAATCGATTATCCGAAATTTATCGTTCACGGTAAGAAAGGTACATTTATTAAATACGGTATTGACCAGCAGGAAACCAGCCTGAAGGCTAATATTATGCCGGGCGAAGCGGGATTCGCGGCGGATGATTCGGTCGGTGTGCTGGAGTATGTCAATGACGAGGGCGTTACGGTAAGAGAGGAAATGAAGCCGGAAGTGGGAGATTACGGACGCGTCTACGATGCGCTGTATCAAACCATTACTACCGGTGCGCCAAATTACGTCAAGGAATCTGAAGTTCTTACTAATCTGGAAATCCTTGAGCGCGGTTTTGAGCAAGCTTCACCCTCCACGGTAACTCTCGCGAAGTAAGTTTTATGCCCCCTCAAATAGTTCAATTTTTTTGAACAGAGGGGTCAATTTTCACCCTCTATCATCCCGGACGGATCGGGTCCACACTAAGCCCATCAAATCATTCAGGGGGCGAATACAAATGATCTACTTACGCAAAGCAAATGAACGTGGCCATGCGAATCATGGCTGGCTGGACTCCTGGCACACTTTCTCTTTTGCCAACTATTACGATCCGAACTTTATGGGCTTCTCCGCGCTGCGTGTGATTAACGACGACGTGATTGAAGCAGGGCAGGGCTTCGGCACTCACCCACATAAAGATATGGAAATTTTGACCTATGTGCTGGAAGGTGCGGTTGAGCATCAGGACAGCATGGGGAACAAAGAACAGGTTCCGGCGGGCGAGTTTCAGATTATGAGTGCGGGTACGGGTATTCGTCACTCAGAGTACAACCCAAGTAGCACCGAGCGTCTGCATCTGTATCAGATCTGGATCATGCCGGAAGAAAACGGCATTACGCCGCGTTATGAACAGCGTCGCTTCGATGCCGTACAGGGCAAACAACTGGTGCTCTCGCCGGATGCGCGTGACGGTTCGTTGAAAGTGCATCAGGATATGGAGCTGTACCGCTGGGCGCTGGTGAAAGATGAACAGTCAATACATCAGATTGCCGCTGAACGCCGCGTCTGGATCCAGGTGGTGAAAGGCAACGTCACCATTAACGGCGTAAAAGCCTCGACCAGCGATGGCCTGGCAATTTGGGATGAGCAGGCGATATCCATCCACGCCGATAGCGACAGTGAAATTCTGCTGTTCGATTTACCGCCAGTCTAAATTTATCTCACAAACCTTCCCGAGGAATCGGGAAGGTTCTGATGCGTCCGTGGTAAACTAAAGGAATCTATCCCTTTTGTACCTTTCAGGACGATGAAAAAGAAAAGACCCGTACTTCAGGATGTGGCTGATCGTGTAGGCGTGACCAAAATGACGGTCAGTCGTTTTTTACGCAACCCGGAGCAAGTCTCCGTCGCCCTGCGCGGCAAGATCGCTGCCGCTCTTGATGAACTGGGTTATATTCCCAATCGCGCACCCGATATCCTCTCAAACGCCACCAGTCGGGCGATTGGCGTCCTGCTACCTTCTCTGACTAACCAGGTTTTTGCCGAAGTGTTACGCGGAATTGAAAGCGTTACCGACGCACACGGTTATCAAACCATGTTGGCTCACTACGGTTATAAACCGGAAATGGAGCAAGAACGCCTCGAATCGATGCTCTCGTGGAATATCGACGGGCTGATCCTCACCGAACGTACCCACACGCCGCGCACATTAAAGATGATTGAAGTGGCAGGTATTCCGGTGGTGGAACTGATGGACAGCCAGTCGCCGTGTCTCGATATCGCCGTCGGATTTAATAACTTTGAAGCGGCACGGCAGATGACCGCCGCTATCATTGCCCGTGGGCATCGTCATGTGGCTTATCTTGGTGCGCGCCTCGATGAACGTACTATCATCAAACAGAAGGGATATGAGCAGGCGATGCTGGATGCCGGCCTGGTGCCGTATAGCGTGATGGTCGAGCAATCCTCTTCTTACTCTTCTGGTATTGAACTGATTCGCCAGGCGCGGCGGGAATATCCGCAGTTAGATGGCGTGTTCTGTACCAACGATGACCTGGCCGTTGGCGCGGCATTTGAATGTCAGCGCCTGGGGCTGAAAATCCCTGATGATATGGCGATCGCCGGTTTCCACGGTCACGATATTGGTCAGGTGATGGAGCCACGGTTGGCGAGCGTGCTGACGCCGCGTGAGCGGATGGGCAGCATTGGCGCTGAGCGCCTGCTGGCGCGTATTCGTGGCGAAGCGGTGACACCGAAAATGTTAGATTTAGGTTTCACCTTGTCACCGGGCGGATCTATTTAAGCTCACAAATTTGAAGTAGCTCACACTTATACACTTAAGGCACGGATGGATATTGCTTCTATTTTTGTCCGGCCGGACAATGTTACCGATAACAGTTACCCGTAACATTTTTAATTCTTGTACTGTGGGGGCACCACTTTGAGCACGACTAACCATGATCACCACATTTACGTTCTGATGGGCGTATCGGGCAGCGGCAAATCTGCGGTCGCCAGTGAAGTGGCGCATCAACTTCATGCCGCGTTTCTTGATGGCGATTTCCTCCATCCGCGTCGCAATATCGAAAAAATGGCGTCCGGTGAACCGTTGAATGATGATGATCGTAAACCGTGGTTACAGGCGCTGAACGACGCCGCGTTTGCCATGCAGCGTACCAATAAAGTGTCGCTGATCGTCTGTTCTGCACTGAAAAAGCACTATCGCGACCTGCTGCGTGAAGGTAATCCAAATCTCTCTTTCATCTACCTGAAAGGCGATTTTGATGTGATTGAAAGCCGCCTGAAAGCGCGCAAAGGCCATTTCTTTAAAACCCAAATGCTGGTGACGCAGTTTGAAACGCTGCAGGAACCGGGTGCGGACGAAACCGATGTACTGGTGGTAGATATCGATCAGCCGCTGGAAGGTGTTGTGGCAAGCACCATTGAGGTTATTAAAAAAGGCAAATAAGTAGTGACTACATTAACGCTTGTTTTAACAGCAGTAGGGTCTGTTTTACTGCTGCTGTTTTTAGTCATGAAGGCGCGTATGCATGCTTTCCTGGCTTTGATGGTGGTGTCTATGGGGGCAGGCCTTTTTTCCGGTATGCCGCTCGATAAAATCGCAGCGACGATGGAAAAAGGGATGGGAGGCACTCTTGGTTTCCTGGCGGTGGTTGTCGCCCTGGGGGCCATGTTTGGCAAGATCTTACATGAAACCGGCGCAGTCGATCAGATTGCCGTCAAAATGCTCAAATCCTTCGGTCACAGCCGCGCGCATTATGCCATTGGCCTTGCGGGTCTGGTCTGTGCGTTACCATTGTTCTTTGAAGTGGCGATTGTTCTGCTGATTAGCGTTGCATTCTCAATGGCGCGCCACACGGGCACAAACCTGGTAAAGCTGGTTATCCCGCTGTTTGCAGGCGTAGCAGCGGCAGCGGCGTTCTTGCTGCCGGGGCCAGCGCCAATGCTGCTGGCATCGCAGATGAATGCCGACTTTGGCTGGATGATCCTGATTGGCCTGTGTGCGGCAATTCCGGGGATGATTATTGCCGGCCCGCTGTGGGGTAATTTCATCAGCCGTTACGTTGAGCTGCATATTCCTGACGACATCAGTGAACCGCATCTTGGCGAAGGCAAAATGCCGTCCTTCGGATTCAGTTTGTCGCTGATCCTGCTGCCGTTAGTACTGGTTGGGCTGAAAACCATTGCTGCACGTTTTGTGCCAGAAGGGTCAACGGCTTATGAATGGTTTGAGTTTGTTGGCCATCCATTTACCGCGATTCTGGTTGCTTGTCTGGTGGCGATTTATGGTCTGGCGATGCGTCAGGGTATGCCGAAAGACAAAGTGATGGAGATTTGCGGTCACGCGCTGCAACCTGCGGGGATTATTCTGCTGGTGATTGGTGCGGGCGGTGTGTTCAAACAGGTGCTGGTTGACTCTGGCGTAGGTTCGGCGCTGGGCGAAGCGTTAACCGGGATGGGCCTGCCGATTGCGATCACCTGCTTCGTGCTGGCAGCGGCGGTGCGCATCATTCAGGGATCTGCAACCGTTGCCTGTTTAACGGCGGTGGGGCTGGTGATGCCGGTTATTGAACAACTGAATTACTCCGGTGCGCAAATGGCAGCGCTGTCGATTTGTATCGCTGGTGGTTCGATTGTAGTCAGCCATGTTAACGACGCCGGTTTCTGGTTGTTCGGTAAATTTACCGGCGCGACCGAAGCCGAAACGCTGAAAACCTGGACCATGATGGAAACCATTCTTGGTACTGTCGGTGCCATCGTCGGGATGATTGCGTTTCAGTTGTTGAGTTAATTACCGCGACAAATTACTGCGAGCTTGCTCGCAGTAATTCATTTCTCTTTTCCCCTCTCTTCATCTTTTTGATCTCTCTCGCAAAAACACTGGCTCATTATCCATTCTAATCACTGCGTTAACGGACGCAGGAGAAGATGATGGAGAAACACGGAGCTGAATTGCTGTTACAACGGATGTTAAGTAACGCCACCGCTACCTTCAGGGAAGGGCAATGAGAAGCTATAGATGCTGTGGTTAATCAGCGGCGAAAAATGCTGGTTGTGCGCAGCACCTGTTTGAACATTACCCCTTCATCCACATCCGAATACCGTCGAGGAACATCTGGGTTGCCATCATTACCAGAATCAACCCCATCAGGCGTTCCAGTGCGTTTACCCCTTTCTCGCCCAGCAGGCGCAAAAAGAGCGATGACTGTAGCAGGATGACAAATGTGCCGCCCCAGGCCAGCAGCAGGGCAATCACCAGATGACCCATCTGATTCGGGTACTGGTGTGACAGCAGCATCAGCGTGGCGAGGATAGTCGGCCCCGCCACCAGTGGAATTGCCAGCGGCACGATAAACGGCTCTTCACCTGCCGGAAGTCCACTACTGTTACCCGAGGCGCTGGGGAAAATCATCTTAATGGCAATCAGAAAAAGAATGATGCCGCCAGAAATAGAGACGGTTTCTGCCCGCAGGTTAAGAAATGCCAGAATTTTCTCGCCCGCAAACAGGAACACTAACATCAGCAATAGCGCGATGAGCAATTCTCGCACCATGATTGCCCGGCGTCTTTTCGGTTCAGTATGTTTTAGTACGGACATAAAAATAGGTAGGTTTCCGAGCGGATCCATAATCAGGATCAATAAAACTGCTGCAGAAATGATTTCATTCATAACTCAAGTTCCCTGATAATTGCGGTGGACTTTCTGCGTGCTGTTAAAGCAGGATAAGTCGCATTACTGATGGCTTCGCTATCATTGATTAATTTCACTTGCGACTTTGGCTGCTTTTTGTATGGTGAAAGATGTGCCATGAGGACACAGGCACATTTATACAGCACACATCTTTGCAGGAAAAAAACGCTTATGAAAAATGTTGGTTTTATCGGCTGGCGCGGTATGGTCGGCTCCGTTCTCATGCAACGCATGGTTGAAGAGCGCGATTTCGACGCCATTCGCCCTGTCTTCTTTTCGACTTCCCAGTCTGGCCAGGCTGCGCCGTCCTTTGGCGGCACCTCCGGCACACTTCAGGATGCTTTTGATCTGGAAGCGCTGAAGGCTCTCGATATCATCGTGACCTGTCAGGGCGGCGATTATACCAACGAAATCTATCCAAAGCTTCGTGAAAGCGGATGGCAAGGTTACTGGATTGACGCAGCATCGTCTCTGCGCATGAAAGATGACGCCATCATCATCCTTGACCCTGTTAATCAGGGCGTCATTACCGACGGATTAAATAAAGGCATCAGGACTTTTGTTGGCGGTAACTGTACTGTCAGCCTGATGTTGATGTCGTTGGGCGGTTTATTCGCTAATAATCTTGTTGATTGGGTTTCCGTTGCGACCTACCAGGCGGCTTCCGGCGGTGGTGCGCGACATATGCGTGAGTTATTAACCCAGATGGGTCAGTTGTATGGCCATGTGGCGGATGAACTTGCGACCCCCTCCTCTGCTATTCTCGAGATCGAACGCAAAGTTACGACGCTAACCCGCAGCGGCGAACTGCCAGTTGATAACTTTGGCGTGCCGCTGGCTGGTAGCCTGATTCCGTGGATCGACAAACAGCTCGATAATGGTCAGAGCCGCGAAGAGTGGAAAGGGCAGGCGGAAACTAACAAGATCCTCAACACATCTTCCGTGATCCCGGTAGATGGCTTATGTGTGCGTGTCGGGGCACTACGCTGCCACAGCCAGGCATTCACCATTAAATTGAAAAAAGATGTATCCATTCCGACCGTGGAAGAACTGCTGGCTGCGCACAATCCGTGGGCGAAAGTAGTACCAAACGATCGTGAAATCACGATGCGTGAGCTAACCCCAGCAGCCGTTACCGGCACGCTGACCACGCCTGTAGGCCGCCTGCGTAAACTGAATATGGGACCAGAATTCCTGTCAGCCTTTACCGTGGGTGATCAGTTGCTGTGGGGGGCCGCGGAGCCGCTGCGTCGGATGCTTCGTCAACTGGCGTAATCTTTATTCATTAAATTTGGGGCGCGATGCCGCCCCTTTTAGTGCGTAATACAGGAGTAAGCGCAGATGTTTCATGATTTACCGGGAGTTAGATAAAGCATTGGCTATTCTTTAAGGGTGGCAGAATACCTGGGTATTCACTGCCTTACCTGAAGGGAGGACGACGCAGAGAGGATGCACAGAGTGCTGCGTCGTTCAGGTCAAAAAAATGTCACAACCAGATGTCAAAAATCAGTTGGATGGGGTGACACAATAAAACAGGAAGACAAGCATGTCCGTTCGTATCGATAGAGACGTGATAAACGCGCTAATTGCAGGCCATTTTGCAGACCCATTTTCCGTACTGGGAATGCATAAAACTACAGCGGGACTGGAAGTCCGTGCCCTTTTACCTGATGCCACCGATGTGTGGGTGATTGAACCAAAAACCGGACGCAAAGTCGCTAAACTGGAGTGTCTCGACTCTCGTGGATTCTTTAGCGGCGTCATACCGCGGCGTAAGAATTTTTTCCGTTATCAGTTGGCTGTTGTCTGGCATGGTCAGCAGAACCTGATTGATGATCCTTACCGTTTTGGTCCTTTAATCCAGGAAATGGATGCCTGGCTGTTATCTGAAGGTACTCACCTGCGCCCATATGAAACCTTAGGCGCGCACGCTGATACTATGGATGGCGTTACCGGCACGCGTTTTTCTGTCTGGGCACCAAATGCCCGACGAGTCTCGGTCGTTGGGCAATTCAACTACTGGGATGGCCGCCGTCACCCAATGCGTCTGCGTAAAGAAAGCGGTATCTGGGAACTGTTTATCCCTGGCGCGCATAACGGTCAGCTCTATAAATACGAGATGATTGATGCTAACGGTAATCTCCGTCTGAAGTCTGATCCCTATGCTTTCGAAGCGCAGATGCGCCCGGAAACCGCTTCCCTTATTTGCGGACTGCCTGAAAAAGTCGTACAGACTGAAGAGCGCAAAAAAGCGAATCAGTTTGATGCGCCAATCTCTATCTATGAAGTTCACCTGGGCTCCTGGCGTCGTCACGCCGACAACAACTTCTGGCTAAGCTATCGCGAACTGGCTGATCAACTGGTGCCTTACGCCAAGTGGATGGGCTTTACCCACCTCGAACTGTTGCCGATTAATGAACATCCGTTCGATGGCAGTTGGGGCTATCAGCCGACGGGTCTGTATGCGCCAACTCGTCGTTTTGGTACTCGTGATGACTTCCGTTATTTCATTGATGCCGCACACGCAGCCGGTTTGAACGTTATTCTCGACTGGGTGCCGGGGCACTTCCCGACTGATGACTTTGCGCTTGCCGAATTTGACGGTACGAACCTGTATGAGCACAGCGATCCGCGTGAAGGCTACCACCAGGACTGGAATACCCTGATCTACAACTATGGACGTCGTGAAGTCAGCAATTTCCTCGTCGGTAACGCGCTGTACTGGGTTGAACGTTTTGGTATTGATGCGCTGCGTGTCGATGCAGTAGCGTCGATGATTTATCGTGATTACAGCCGTAAAGAGGGTGAGTGGATCCCCAACGAGTTTGGTGGACGCGAGAATCTGGAAGCGATTGAGTTCCTGCGCAATACCAACCGTATTATCGGTGAGCAAGTTCCTGGCGCGGTAACGATGGCGGAGGAGTCTACCGACTTCCCGAACGTTTCTCGTCCTCAGGATATTGGCGGCCTGGGCTTCTGGTACAAATGGAACCTGGGCTGGATGCACGACACCCTGGATTACATGAAGCTCGACCCGATTTATCGTCAATACCATCACGATAAACTCACCTTCGGGATGCTCTACAACTACACTGAAAACTTCGTCCTGCCGTTGTCGCACGACGAAGTGGTGCACGGCAAAAAATCGATTCTCGACAGAATGCCGGGTGATGCATGGCAGAAGTTTGCCAATCTGCGCGCCTACTATGCCTGGATGTGGGCGTTTCCGGGCAAAAAACTGCTGTTCATGGGTAATGAATTTGCCCAAGGGCGAGAGTGGAACCACGATGCCAGCCTCGACTGGCATCTGCTGGAAGGCGGTGACAACTGGCATCACGGTGTCCAGCGTCTGGTACGCGATCTGAACCACACTTATCGTCATCATAAAGCACTGCATGAGCTGGATTTCGACGCGTATGGCTTTGAATGGCTGGTGGTGGATGACCATGAACGCTCGGTGCTGATTTTTGTTCGCCGCGATAAAGAGGGGAATGAAATTATCGTTGCCAGTAACTTTACGCCGGTGCCGCGCTATGACTATCGCTTTGGCATTAATCAGCCGGGTAAATGGCGTGAAATCCTCAACACTGATTCCATGCACTACCACGGTAGTAATGCCGGCAATGGCGGCGCGGTACACAGCGATGAGATTGCCAGCCACGGTCGTCAGCATTCATTAAGCCTTACACTACCGCCGCTGGCCACTATCTGGCTGGTTCGGGAGGGAGAATGACACAACTTGCCATTGGCAAACCCGCTCCCCTTGGCGCGCATTACGACGGCCAGGGCGTCAACTTCACGCTCTTCTCCGCTCATGCCGAGCGGGTAGAGCTGTGTGTGTTTGACGCCCAGGACGTAGAACATCGGTATGACTTGCCAGGACGAAGTGGCGATATCTGGCACGGTTATCTGCCGGATGCGCGCCCGGGTTTGCGTTATGGTTATCGCGTTCATGGCCCATGGCAACCCGCCATGGGGCATCGCTTTAACCCGGCGAAGTTGTTGATTGATCCTTGCGCGCGGCAGATTGTCGGGGAATTTAAAGATAACCCGCTGCTGCACGCTGGCCATAGTGAACCTGACTATCGCGACAATGCTGCCATTGCGCCGAAATGTGTCGTGGTAGTGGACCACTATGATTGGGAAGATGATGCCCCGCCGTGCACGTCGTGGGGCAGCACTATCATTTATGAAGCCCATGTCAAAGGATTAACCTACTTGCACCCGGAGATCCCGGTAGAGATCCGCGGCACTTATAAAGCCCTGGGGCATCCGGTGATGATCAACTATTTAAAACAGTTGGGCATTACCGCACTGGAGCTGCTGCCGGTGGCGCAATTTGCCAGTGAGCCGCGTTTGCAACGCATGGGGCTAAGCAACTACTGGGGTTACAACCCGGTGGCGCTGTTTGCGCTGCATCCGGCGTATGCCTGCTCGCCAGAAACGGCGCTGGATGAGTTTCGTGATGCAGTCAAAGCCCTGCATAAAGCGGGCATTGAGGTCATTCTCGACATCGTGCTCAACCACAGTGCGGAACTGGATCTCGACGGTCCGGTATTCTCACTGCGCGGGATCGATAACCGTAGCTATTATTGGATAAGAGAAGACGGCGATTATCACAACTGGACCGGCTGTGGCAACACACTCAACTTGAGCCATCCGGCAGTGGTGGAATACGCCAGCGCCTGTCTACGCTATTGGGTGGAAACCTGTCACGTTGATGGCTTCCGTTTCGATCTCGCAACAGTCATGGGGCGAACGCCGGAGTTTCGTCAGGATGCGCCGCTGTTTATCGCTATCCAGAATTGCCCGGTGCTTTCGCAAGTGAAGCTGATTGCTGAACCGTGGGATATCGCACCCGGCGGCTATCAGGTGGGGAATTTCCCTCCGCTGTTTGCCGAGTGGAACGATCATTTCCGCGATGCCGCCCGCCGTTTCTGGCTGCATTATGATTTACCTCTGGGAGAGTTTGCCGGACGCTTTGCCGCATCCAGTGATGTTTTTAAACGTAATGGCCGTCTGCCGAGTGCTGCGATTAATCTGGTCACAGCACATGACGGTTTTACGCTTCGCGACTGCGTTTGTTTCAACCATAAACACAATGAAGCAAATGGAGAAGAAAATCGCGACGGAACCAACAACAATTACAGTAACAATCATGGTAAAGAAGGATTAGGCGGTACTCTTGATCTGGTTGAACGGCGGCGCGACAGCATTCACGCCCTGTTAACAACGTTGTTGCTCTCCCAGGGTACGCCGATGTTACTGGCCGGTGACGAACATGGTCACAGCCAGCATGGCAATAACAATGCTTACTGTCAGGATAACCAACTAACGTGGTTGGACTGGTCGCAAGCAAGCAGTGGTTTAATCGCGTTTACCGCCGCGTTAATCCATCTGCGCAAGCGCATTCCTGCTTTGGTAGAGGATCGCTGGTGGGAAGAAGGCGACGGCAATGTCCGTTGGCTAAATCGATATGCTCAATCTTTAAGCTCGGATGAGTGGCAGAACGGGCCGAAGCAACTGCAAATTTTGCTTTCGGATCGTTTCTTGATCGCAATAAACGCCACGCTTGAGGTAACAGAGATTGTTTTACCTGCAGGGGAGTGGCATGCCATTCCCCCATTCGCTGGAGAGGATAACCCAGTGATTACGGCTGTCTGGCCGGGACCTGCACACGGATTGTGTGTGTTCCAGAGATGATAAAAAAGGAGTTAGTCATGATTAGTTTAGAGAAGAACGATCACTTAATGTTGGCACGCCAGCTGCCATTGAAGTCTGTTGCCTTGATTCTGGCGGGGGGACGCGGTACTCGCCTGAAGGATTTAACCAATAAGAGAGCAAAGCCTGCCGTACACTTCGGCGGCAAGTTCCGCATTATCGACTTTGCTCTGTCCAACTGCATCAACTCCGGTATCCGCCGTATGGGCGTGATCACCCAGTACCAGTCTCACACCCTGGTGCAGCACATTCAGCGCGGCTGGTCGTTCTTCAATGAAGAAATGAACGAGTTTGTCGATCTGCTGCCAGCGCAGCAGAGAATGAAAGGGGAAAACTGGTATCGCGGTACGGCAGATGCAGTTACCCAAAACCTCGACATTATTCGCCGTTATAAAGCGGAGTATGTAGTGATCCTGGCGGGTGACCATATCTACAAGCAGGACTATTCGCGAATGCTTATCGACCACGTCGAAAAAGGTGCGCGTTGTACCGTTGCTTGTATGCCAGTCCCAATTGAAGAAGCCTCTGCATTTGGTGTTATGGCAGTCGATGAAAACGATAAAATTATCGAATTTGTTGAGAAACCGGCTAACCCACCGTCAATGCCAAACGATCCGAGCAAATCTTTGGCGAGTATGGGGATCTACGTCTTTGACGCAGACTACCTGTATGAACTGCTGGAAGAAGACGATCGCGATGAAAACTCCAGCCACGACTTTGGTAAAGATTTGATTCCAAAAATTACCGAAGAAGGCCTCGCCTATGCGCATCCATTCCCGCTCTCTTGTGTACAGTCCGACCCGGACGCCGAGCCGTACTGGCGCGATGTGGGGACGCTGGAAGCTTATTGGAAAGCGAACCTCGATCTGGCCTCTGTCGTGCCGGAACTGGATATGTACGATCGCAACTGGCCGATTCGTACCTACAATGAATCATTGCCGCCAGCGAAATTCGTTCAGGATCGCTCCGGTAGCCACGGGATGACCCTTAACTCCCTGGTTTCTGGCGGTTGTGTGATCTCTGGTTCGGTGGTGGTGCAGTCCGTTCTGTTCTCACGCGTTCGCGTGAATTCATTCTGCAACATTGATTCCGCCGTATTGCTACCAGAAGTATGGGTAGGTCGCTCGTGCCGTCTGCGTCGCTGTGTCATTGACCGCGCTTGTGTTATTCCGGAAGGCATGGTGATTGGTGAGGATGCAGAAGAGGATGCACGTCGTTTCTATCGTTCAGAAGAAGGCATCGTGCTGGTTACGCGCGAAATGCTACGGAAGTTAGGGTATAAACAGGAGCGATAATGCAGGTTTTACATGTATGTTCAGAGATGTTCCCGCTGCTTAAAACCGGCGGTCTGGCTGATGTTATTGGGGCATTACCCGCAGCACAAATCGCAGACGGCGTTGACGCTCGCGTACTGTTGCCTGCATTTCCCGATATTCGCCGCGGCGTGACCGATGCAAAGGTGGTATCTCGTCGTGATACCTTTGCCGGGCATTTCACGCTGCTGTTCGGGCATTACAACGGGGTTGGCATTTACCTGATTGATGCGCCACATCTCTACGATCGTCCCGGAAGCCCGTATCACGATACCAACTTATTTGCCTACACCGACAACGTATTGCGTTTTGCACTGCTGGGGTGGGTTGGGGCAGAGATGGCAAGCGGGCTTGACCCATTCTGGCGTCCCGATGTAGTGCATGCGCACGACTGGCATGCGGGCCTTGCGCCTGCGTATCTGGCGGCAAGTGGGCGTCCGGCGAAGTCGGTGTTTACTGTGCACAATCTGGCCTATCAAGGCATGTTTTATGCACATCACATGAATGACATCCAATTGCCATGGTCATTCTTTAATGTTCACGGACTGGAGTTCAACGGGCAAATCTCTTTCCTGAAAGCCGGATTGTATTACGCTGACCACATTACCGCGGTTAGTCCGACCTACGCTCGTGAGATTACTGAACCTCAGTTTGCCTACGGTATGGAAGGTCTGCTCCAGCAACGTCATCGTGAAGGGCGGCTTTCCGGCATACTGAACGGCGTGGACGAGAAAATATGGAGTCCAGAGACGGACTTACTTTTGGCCTCGCGTTACACCCGCGATTCATTGGAGGATAAAGCGGAGAATAAGCGCCAGTTGCAAATCGCAATGGGGCTTAAGGTTGACGATAAAGTGCCGCTTTTTGCAGTGGTGAGCCGTCTGACCAGCCAGAAAGGTCTTGACCTGGTGCTGGAGGCCTTACCGGGCCTTCTGGAACAGGGTGGACAACTGGCGTTACTCGGCGCGGGCGATCCGGTGTTGCAGGAAGGTTTTCTTGCCGCAGCGGCGGAACATCCCGGGCAGGTTGGTGTACAGATTGGTTATCACGAAGCATTTTCGCATCGCATTATGGGCGGCGCGGACGTCATTCTGGTGCCCAGTCGTTTTGAACCGTGCGGCTTAACGCAACTTTATGGATTGAAGTACGGCACGCTGCCGTTAGTGCGGCGTACCGGTGGGCTTGCTGATACGGTTTCTGACTGTTCTCTTGAGAACCTTGCAGATGGCGTCGCCAGTGGGTTTGTCTTTGAAGATAGTAATGCCTGGTCGTTGTTACGGGCTATTCGGCGCGCTTTTGTTCTGTGGTCCCGCCCTTCGCTGTGGCGGTTTGTGCAACGTCAGGCTATGGCAATGGATTTTAGCTGGCAGGTCGCGGCGAAGTCGTACCGTGAGCTTTACTATCGCTTGAAATAGTTTTCAGGAAACGCCTATATGAATGCTCCGTTTACATATTCATCGCCCACGCTTAGCGTAGAAGCTCTTAAGCACTCTATCGCTTATAAGCTGATGTTTACGATTGGAAAGGATCCGGTCGTAGCCAATAAACATGAATGGCTGAACGCAACGTTATTTGCTGTGCGCGATCGTCTCGTGGAGCGCTGGTTACGCTCGAATCGTGCCCAGCTATCGCAAGAAACTCGACAGGTTTACTACCTGTCGATGGAGTTTTTGATTGGCCGAACTCTCTCCAATGCCATGCTGTCGTTAGGTATTTATGACGATGTCCAGGGTGCGCTGGAGTCGATGGGATTAAATCTCGAAGAGTTGATTGATGAGGAAAATGACCCGGGCCTCGGTAACGGCGGCCTGGGGCGTCTGGCGGCCTGCTTCCTGGATTCACTGGCGACTTTAGGGTTGCCGGGACGCGGTTACGGAATCCGTTATGACTACGGTATGTTCAAACAGAACATCGTTAACGGCAGTCAGAAAGAGTCTCCGGACTACTGGCTGGAGTACGGTAATCCGTGGGAATTTAAACGCCACAATACGCGCTACAAAGTGCGTTTTGGCGGTCGTATTCAGCAAGAAGGCAAGAAAACGCGCTGGATTGAAACCGAAGAAATTTTGGCCGTGGCTTACGACCAAATCATCCCAGGTTATGATACTGACGCGACAAACACCTTGCGTCTGTGGAGCGCACAAGCCAGTAGCGAAATTAATCTCGGTAAATTTAACCAGGGCGATTACTTCGCGGCGGTGGAGGACAAAAACCACTCCGAGAACGTTTCCCGCGTGCTTTACCCGGATGATTCCACCTATTCCGGGCGTGAACTGCGGTTGCGTCAGGAGTATTTCCTGGTCTCCTCAACCATTCAGGACATTTTAAGTCGCCATTATCAGTTGCATAAAACCTACGATAATCTGGCGGATAAAATCGCGATTCATCTCAACGACACCCATCCGGTGCTGTCGATTCCTGAGCTGATGCGCCTGCTGATTGATGAGCACAAATTTAGCTGGGACGACGCTTTTGAAGTGTGCTGTGAGGTCTTCTCATACACCAACCACACGCTGATGAGCGAGGCGCTGGAAACCTGGCCGGTCGATATGCTGGGTAAAATTCTGCCGCGTCATTTGCAGATTATCTTTGAGATCAACGACTATTTCCTGAAAACCTTGCAGGAGCAGTATCCGAACGATACCGACTTGTTGGGACGGGCGTCGATCATTGATGAATCTAATGGGCGTCGTGTGCGGATGGCCTGGCTGGCTGTTGTGGTCAGTCACAAAGTTAACGGTGTGTCGGAGTTGCACTCTAATCTGATGGTGCAATCGCTGTTTGCCGACTTTGCGAAAATCTTCCCAGGGCGTTTCACCAACGTCACCAACGGTGTGACGCCGCGTCGTTGGCTGGCGGTGGCGAACCCGTCGCTTTCAGCCGTACTGGACGAACACCTGGGGCGTAACTGGCGTACCGACCTGAGCCAATTAAACGAGCTACAACAGCACTGTGATTTCCCGATGGTCAATCATGCTGTTCATCAGGCGAAGCTGGATAACAAAAAGCGTCTGGCGGAGTACATCGCACAACAACTGAATGTGGTGGTGAATCCGAAAGCGCTGTTTGATGTGCAAATCAAACGTATTCACGAATACAAACGTCAATTGATGAATGTGTTACACGTTATCACCCGCTATAACCGTATCAAGGCCGATCCTGATGCGAAATGGGTTCCGCGTGTGAATATTTTTGCCGGTAAGGCAGCATCGGCCTATTACATGGCGAAGCACATTATCCATTTGATCAACGATGTAGCGACGGTGATCAACAACGATCCGCAGATTGGCGACAAGTTGAAAGTGGTGTTTATCCCGAACTACAGCGTCAGCCTGGCGCAGTTGATCATCCCGGCGGCCGATCTTTCCGAACAGATCTCACTGGCAGGGACAGAAGCTTCTGGCACCAGCAACATGAAGTTTGCACTTAACGGTGCGCTGACTATCGGAACGCTGGACGGCGCGAATGTTGAGATGCTGGATCATGTCGGTGCGGACAACATCTTTATCTTTGGTAACACAGCGGAAGAAGTGGAAGAACTGCGTCGTCAGGGCTACAAACCGCGTGAATACTACGAGAAAGATGAAGAACTGCATCAGGTGCTGACGCAAATCGGCAGCGGCGTGTTCAGTCCGGAAGATCCGGGCCGCTACCGCGATCTGGTTGATTCGCTGATCAACTTTGGCGATCACTACCAGGTACTGGCGGATTATCGCAGCTATGTCGATTGCCAGGATAAGGTTGACGAACTTTACGAGCGTCCGGAAGAGTGGACAGCCAAAGCGATGCTGAACATCGCCAATATGGGCTACTTCTCTTCTGATCGAACCATCAAAGAGTACGCCGATCTTATCTGGCATATTGATCCAGTGAGATTGTAATTTCGCAAAGTGATAACTGCCGTGTGTTCCATTTAAAACTATCGTTAATGGGCATACGGCATTTTTATATCAGATAAATAATATGTCATGACGATTTACACACAGCATCTATTAATAATAAATTATTAATAAAAAATTTCATCTGAGTACGCATCATATAATAAACACCATAAATAAATAACCAATAAATCATTCGTTATATTTATATATTTCACCACTCCTCAGCTATTCTGTTTAAAATAAAACCCTTTATTTTCAATCTACTGTATGTTTATATAAAGTCACTCATTGCGAGTATGGGATTTTTTAGTTACATTGCTAAACAGCACATATAATATTTTTAAGTCAATCTATCCCTTAATATAATCCCCCTGGGATTCACCAACGCCAGCTTTGCTCATCTTAATAATGTGACTTGTTAAAGCTGAATGTAATAATAATCGCCAATATTGCTTGGATTTTTTAACAAAAGGAAAGGTATAAATGAAATTCAATCTATCTAATTTATCCGTAGTTTTACTCGCATCAGGTATGCTGATGTCAACTGCGGTAACCGCTGCGCCAGGCGATGCCTCACAATTTGGTGGTGCCGATACAGACTGGAGCACCGTTGATTATCCGAAACTTACCGATATGGATGACAACACCGATGCGATGGGCGGAAACATTCGTTTTACTGGTCGCGTGGTTAAAGCGACGTGTAAGATTGCAACAGAATCGAAACAGATTGAAGTGGTACTGCCAGTCGTACCTTCTAACGCTTTCACGGGCATCGATACTGAAGCAACGGGTGCCAGTAACCAGACTAACTTCAACATTAAACTAACCGATTGTAGCAATACGACCAGTCAAAATATTGAATTCCGTTTTACTGGTGCAGCTGACGGTGCCAACCAGACGCTTGCCAATGAAGTGGAAGGGGCTGCTGATGCTGATGGTACTGGCGAAGCGGGAGCAACTGGAGTAGGGATTCGTATTTATTCTAAAAACACGACAACTGATGGCCTGGTTAAACTGAATACACAATCTCCTCAGGGGAGTAGTTCTTCGGCGGCTTACGTGATTCCTGGCGATGCAACCGCCCATGATTTTATCGCTGCATTTACCGCGGGCTATGCTCAGAACGGTAGTACCGTTGCACCAGGTCTGGTGAAATCTACGGCAAGTTTCGTCGTGCTGTACGAATAATTACAACAATATAATTTCAGGTTACAGTTATTTGTAGCCTGAAATTAATACTACGTGTTTATTTATAATAAATATACACGAGTTAATAATTGCAGTTAATTTTCATCTACAAGGATGCAGTATGAGATGGATTTCAAAAAATAAATGTTTTGCAAATAGAAACATTAAACCTTCGCTGAAGACTCAATATGCCATAAGGGCCGGTGCTCTATTTTTTCTGTCCGCCATATCTATCAACGCTATTGCAGCGGGTGGTTTTGGTCTTGGTTCTACGCGTCTGGTTTATCCATCTGACAGTCAGCAAATTACGTTAAGTGTGCAGAATGGTGGGGCCAATACCAGCTATTTAATTCAGTCATGGGTGGATGACAATCAAAGCGGTAAGAAAAGTCCAAACTTTGTGGTTACGCCTCCATTATTTATGTTGCCAACCCGAAAAGAAGCATCACTGCGGATAATGTTTATTGGTAAAACACAGTTACCGACTGACCGTGAAACACTATTCTGGATGAACGTGAAAGCGATTCCGCCGACGGATGAGAAGAATACCCAGAAAAACACATTACAACTGGCGTTACAAAACAGGATTAAATTATTTTACCGTCCGACTAACTTACCCGTTCAGGCTGGTAAAGCACGGGATATGCTGCGATTTAAATACGAAGGTAAACAACTGAAAATCATTAACCCTTCTCCCTATTACCTGACGGTGACAGGAATCAGGGTGCAAGGGGCAAAATTACCCAATACGTTTGTTCCCCCAAAAAGCGACATCACAGTATCTTCTCCGGTGACGTTAGCGGGCGAAATTACTTATCAAACTATCAATGATTATGGTGCCACAACGGCCAGGCAAAAGGGAACGATGCAATAAACCTGGAAGATTAAAACGTTAAAGCAACTCAGGTCAGGGATATGAACCTAAAGCTCAAAAAACTCGAACACTGGATGGCAAGGAACAAGCAGATGGGGCAGTGTATACCGCTTCTACTGACACTTTTGCCTGCGTATTCAGTGGCGGGTATGCGCTTTAACCCTGCCTTTCTGTCGGGTGATACTGAAGCTGTTGCTGATTTATCTCGTTTTGAGAAAGGGATGACTTATCTACCTGGTAGTTATGAGGTTGAAATATGGGTCAATGATTCGCCTTTGACATCACGTAAGGTCACTTTCAAAGCTGATGAGCAGAATCAGTTGATTCCCTGTTTTTCGCTCGATGAATTAGTCATTTTAGGAATCAACAAAAGTGCATTGCCGGAGCAGGCGCAAGATGAGGGTAATCATTGTCTCGATTTGCGTATATGGTTTGCAGAAGTTCAATATACACCTGAACTTGATGCGCAACGACTCAAACTGACTTTCCCGCAGGCAATATTAAAGCATGAGGCACGTGGCTATATTCCACCTGAAGAATGGGATAATGGTATCCCGGCAGTTCTTATTAATTATGATTTTTCTGGCAATAGTGATCGTGGCGACTACGTGTCTGATAGCTATTATTTAAATCTGCGTTCAGGTTTAAATTTAGGGGCGTGGCGTTTTCGTGATTACTCTACATGGAGTCGTTCAGGTAATTCACCGGGGAAAATTGCACATGTGAGTAGTACATTACAACGGGTAATTATTCCTTTCAAAAGTGAATTAACACTGGGTGATACCTGGTCTTCATCAGATGTTTTCGACAGCGTGAGTATTCGTGGTGCTAAACTTGAGTCCGACGAAAACATGCTGCCCGATAGCCAAAGTGGTTTTGCCCCTACTGTGCGCGGCATTGCTAAAAGCAATGCTCAGGTAACGATTAAACAAAATGGCTATGTTATTTATCAGACTTATATTCCTCCCGGACCTTTTGAAATCAACGATCTGAACCCTACGTCTTCCGCAGGGGATTTGGAAGTTACGATTAAAGAGTCTGATAATTCCGAAACTATCTATACCATTCCTTACGCCGCTGTTCCCATCCTTCAACGCGAAGGCCATATAAAATATTCCGTGACGGCCGGTAAATATCGTACTAATAGCTACAATCAAAATAATCCATATATCTTTCAGGGCGATTTGATTTGGGGATTACCCTGGGATATTACTGCATATGGAGGAATACAATATTCTGATAATTATCGGGCAATAGCTCTCGGGCTGGGGTTCAACCTTGGTATGTTTGGAGCGACGTCATTCGATTTGACGCAAGCCAATAGCACGCTTGCCGATGGCAGTAAACATCAAGGGAAATCGTACCGTTTTCTATACTCAAAATCATTAGTGCAAACAGGTACGGCTTTTCAGATTATTGGTTATCGTTACTCGACGGAAGGATTTTATTCGTTGAGTGATACCACATATAAACAAATGTCGGGGACAGTTATCGATCCAGATACTCTTAATGAAAAAGACTATGTTTATAACTGGAATGATTTTTACAATTTGCGTTATAACAAAAGAGGAAAGTTTCAGGCAAATATATCGCAACCATTAGGCAAATATGGTTCTATGTATTTGGCGGCAAGTCAGCAAAGTTACTGGAATACGAATAATAAAGATACCTTATATCAGGTCGGCTATAATACGAGCGTGCATGGGGTTTATTTAAATGTTGCTTATAATTATAGCAAATCACCGGGTTCTGATGCTGACAGAATCTTATCCGTCAATGTCTCATTGCCGATCAGCAATTGGCTATCACCAGCCGTTGATGGGCGTAATGCATCAAATTCTATGACTGCGACTTATGGTTACAGTCAGGATAATAGCGGCCATGTGAATCAGTATGCTGGAGTATCAGGCTCACTGCTGGAGCAACATAATCTTAACTATAACATTCAACAAAATTTCGCCAATCAGAATAATGGTGGGAATGGATCGGTAGGTTTAAACTACCGTGGTGCTTATGGTTCACTAAATTCAGGATACAGCTACGATAATAATGGTAACCAGCAATTTAACTATGGTTTAAGTGGTGCCCTGGTTGTTCATGAAAATGGTCTCACGCTAAGCCAGCCGTTAGGTGAAACAAATATACTGATAAAAGCACCTGGGGCAAACAATGTAAATGTGGAACGTGGAACGGGAGTGAAGACAGACTGGCGTGGCTATGCTGTCGTACCTTATGCCACGGAATACCGGCGTAATAATATCTCTTTAGATCCTATGTCTATGAGTATGCATACAGAATTAGATGCTACCAGCATGGAAGTGATACCCAGTAAAGGCGCTTTAGTTCGCGCTGAGTTTAATGCCCATGTCGGTATTCGTGGTTTATTTAATGTTCGCTATCGTAATAAACCTGTTCCATTTGGTGCGACAGCCAGTGTACCCACTGAGGGGACGACTCAGATTACAGGAATAGTTGGCGACAGTGGTCAGGTTTATCTCTCCGGTTTGCCTTTACAAGGCATAATAAATATACAGTGGGGAGACGGTTCTTATCAGCAATGTCAGGCAAGCTATCAATTACCGAAAAGCGAGATAGATAATGCTATTAGCTATGCAAATCTGGAGTGCCGCTAATGAATATATTACAGAAATTTATTTTATTAATTTTTACTTCATTATTCATGGTGGTGGTTTCATGTAATGCACTTGCTAACGATACCGTCGTGGTCACATTTACAGGTCAGTTATTAGCAAAAACATGTGATATTACAACTGGAAGTAAAGACCAGCCAGTAAACATGGGAACTTATGACGCCAATGATTTTTTAAATGTGGGGGATGTTTCTGGTAGTCATACATTTACGATAAATCTGGAAGGATGTCCAACGGCAACCAGTACTATTTATAGTTCAGGAGTCAGTGCTAATGTGCGGTTTAGCGGGGATACAGACACCATCAATACCACCTTATTACGCCTTACTTCCAGTGCAGATAGTGCAACTGGAGTGGGCGTCGAAATTTTAGATAACGATGATAAAGTTATTGCAATTAATGATGAGTCAGGTTTCAAAGAATTAGTTTTAGATAATAATGGCGATGCCAGTTTAGACTTTAAACTCCGCTATAAGTCAACTCAGCAAAACGTACATGCGGGGCAGGCAAATGCACTGTTGTACTTTGATATAGACTATCAGTGAGGATAATATGACGCGCTATTGTAATTTAATTGCTTTGTTATTCTCTGTGATATCAATATCATCCATTGCTGATGATACAACGCATACAGGTGTTGTACGTATAGAAGGAATAATAACGGCAAAGACTTGCATTGTTGCCGATGAGTCTAAAAATTTTACGGTCAACATGCCAGATGTGCCCAGTTATAGGGTTAGAAATTCAGGAGATGTCACTGAAAAAATTGACTTCTCTATAAAATTAACCCGCTGTGGCAGTGATGTCAGTAATGCCAATATCAAATTTGATGGAACATCAGTAAGTGAAGATACCACCCTGTATAAACTGGATGAGGGATCTGTTGAGGGGTTAGCGCTGGCTATTTTTGATAACAACAGACAAAGTATTAGTAATGGTATAATAAGCACCAGTTATGCTCTTACGCCATTGGTAGATAACACATTGCATTTCTTTGCGGCTTATAAAGCCATAAAAAATGATGTACAACCAGGAGATGCGAATGCATCAGTTTCCTTTATCGTCACTTATGATTAATGTGCTGATATTCTTTTTAATATGTTGCACAAATGCGCAAGCAGGGGTTGTCGTTGGCAGTACCCGTTTTGTTTACCCAGAAAAGCAGTCATCAATATCGGTCGAGCTTAAAAATACTGCCAGTAGAGATATGTTGGTTAAAATTTCCGTGACACCTGATGATGGACGTCAGTTAAAAGGGACAGTGGAATCCCAGCCTTTACTTCCAGATAAAATATTTATTGCGACGCCACCATTATTAGTACTTAAACAAGATAAACATACCAAAATAAGAATTAATCACGTGGGTGGCCAGTTACCTACAGATCGTGAGAGTTTATTTATACTGAATATTGCAGCGTTACCTGCTCAGGAACCAAACTCACAGCTTAAGAACGAAAATCAACTCCAGGTAGCCGTACGCAATAGGATGAAAATATTTTATCGCCCGGAGACATTATCAGGTAATCCACTTGACGCTTATAAACAGTTACGTTGGTCGCGAAACAATGAAACTGTCACCATTTTTAACCCTACCCCCTGGTATGTGACACTCTATAATTTATCTATTGATGGTAAAAGCATAAATGGTGGCATGGTCGCACCATTTAGCCATCGTCAACAGAATTGGTGTTTGCGGCAAGGATATTGTGAGGTTAACTGGCAAACGTTGGATCTTTATAATAATGCCTTACCTGTATGGAACGTGAAATTAAATGTTTTGCAAAATAATGCTATGGGTGCAGTAGCGATACATGGATAACCGGAGAAGCAGAATGTTAATTTATTCCTGGGGGAATATAAAAGTAATTTGTATATTGTTTTTTCTTTTAATTAGTAGTTGCTATAACATCGTGTATGCAGAAGATATGGGACGGGATCGCGCTTTTTGTTATCCTGGAAAGCCAGGCAATAATACTACTCCTGCGACATTTTCTTATAATTTGGGTACTGTTACTGTCTCAGATGTTAATAATAATGCTCCCGGGAAAATATTACCAGTACAGAACTGGAAAATAGGGACTTATCAAGCGTATTGCAATTCCCTGGATGATTACGAGATTTATTTTTCAGCCAAATCTGGCATAGATCCATCAGGTGCGTCTGGTGATCATCAGGGAAGCGATATATTTATTCAGTTGACTCATGAAATATCGGTTTCAACACATATAAAACTCCATAAAAGAGATGGAACAATGACAGATAAGACAGTTCCTTTTGACAACTACAGCACCGATTATCCAAAAGACAGAAGTAAACCATCGAGTTGGTCATCCGGAACAGAAGGCTATATAAAAATCAGACTTGATAAAAAAATAATATCCGACATCTCAATAAATAACGTGCTGCTGGTTTCTTTGTATGCCAGCCAGCTCCCAACGGAGCACGGACCAGTTCCTGTATTTAATGCTTATATTGGTAACTTAAATATTGAGGTTCCACAAGGGTGCACAATTAATGAGGGCACTAGTTTTACCGTTAATATGCCGGATGTCTGGGCCAGTGAGCTAAGTCGGGCTGGTGCTGGAGTGAAACCAACGGGCGTTTCCCCGGTTGCAACCACTATTCCGATAAACTGTACAAATAAAGATATTGATGCCGTAATGACGCTGGTTTTTGATGGCAATATTTCATCAACGAGAGATGTTAATGGTCGGCAAAGCATTATTCAGGCGGAGGATAACCCAGACGTTGGCATTATGATTATGGATAGCCAACAGGAGTCCGTAGACTTGAATGAGCTGGCTGCGCATGTTGGCGTGCCATTTAAGTTAGTTGAAAACCGGGCTGAGTCAGCTCAGACGGCAGACGTGACTTTTCTGTCTCTCCCCGTCAGTACCACAGGGCGGCTACCTGCTGCGGGTCGTTATAATGCCCTGGCTATTTTGCGGGTGGAATATCAGTAATGTGTGTGAGTACAGAATCGGATTAGCCCGCTTTTAGCCATCGGTGCAAAATAAAGCGCAGTAACAGCAAGGATGAATAATATGCAAAACGGAAAATGGATTTTGACCTCGCTGGTAATGACTTTTTTCGGCATCCCCATACTGACGCAATTTTTGGCAGCGGTTGTTGCCATGCTGGGGAGCGGGCTTACCGCCATTCTTGAGGTTTGCAATTTACTCTTCACGCCAACAATTTACCTTCTGCTTAACATTTTTATGTTGGCGCTGGGCGCGATAATGCTATTTTTCTCGGGGCGAGTATGGGCGGGCGATAGCGCTCCAGAAAAAAGAGAAATAGCCGCCTGGCGACAATGCTTTTTTCTGTTACCGGCACTATTAATCCTGATTGGCTGGATAATCACGCTACATCTGGCAGATTATCAATTTCGCCAGATGGGAGCAGATTGGTTGGCAAACCTTATGCTTCCCTGGCTGGGCGTTTTGTTAGTCTCATTAGTTGGTGGTGAGTTCTGGTGGATAGTCATAATTCCCGTTGGGGCGCATATCAGTTTTTCGCTGGGATACGCCTGGCCAACCAGACATTCTTTAACCGGCACATCCGGGCTACGTTGCCGTAATTCTCTCCTGTTTATCCTTCTCATGCTTGGTTTTGTCGCTGGTTATCAGGCTTATTTATATAAACAGCTCAATCCCGGCGTTGGTGTACGCGAAAATATTGATACCTGGGCCTGGCGACCCGATAAACTCAATAATCAACTTACAGCGCTGCGTGGTAAACCACAAATCCAGTTTACGCAAAACTGGCCGCGACTCGATGGCGCTACGGCAGCGTACCCAATTTATGCCTCTGCATTTTATGCGTTAAGCGTAATACCGGAAGATTTACACACCCGGGAATATTTGGCGAACTCTCGCACGCCGGAGGCGTATAACAAAATCGTTAAGGGAGACGCTGATATTATTTTTGTGGCTCAACCTTCCGGTGGGCAGAAAAAACGTGCAGAGGAATCAGGTGTTACTTTGATGTACACACCTTTTGCTCGCGAAGCATTTGTTTTCATCGTCAATGCGGATAACCCGGTTAATTCCCTGACTGAACAACAAGTGCGTGACATCTTCAGTGGCGCAATTACCAACTGGCGCACGGTTGGCGGTAATGATCAGGAGATCCAGACCTGGCAACGCCCGGAAGACTCGGGTAGTCAGACGGTGATGCAATCACAGGTCATGAAAAATATCCGCATGATCTCTCCGCAGGAAACAGAAGTAGCAAGTGTGATGGAAGGAATGATTAAAGTCGTTGCCGAATACCGTAATACAAACAACGCAATTGGTTACACCTTCCGCTATTACGCCACGCAAATGAATGCTGATAAGAATATAAAATTATTAGCGATTAACGGCATTGCGCCGACTGCGGAAAACATTCGCAACGGCAAATATCCGTACATCGTCGATGCGTTCATGGTGACGCGGGAAAATACAACGTCAGAAACACAAAAACTGGTGGAGTGGTTTTTAACGCCACAAGGGCAGAGCCTGGTAGATGATGTTGGTTATGTGCCGCTGTATAAAACGTTATCAGATATTAAATAATAAAGTAAACAGGGGGCAGATATGGATATGAAGATTTTATTACCTATCAGCAGTTGCTTACTCTTTCTTCCTGAGAGTAATGCTGCCCACCAGAGTATTTCACCGCCTTTCCTGCATTACACATTAGCTTGTGAAAGAGAGCAAATTAACCCCGGAATTAATTTGTCTGAGTATTATTCAGAAAATGAATTTGACTTGTACCAATATTATGCTTTTCGTTGCCCGGATATAGAGAATCAAGTCAGAGGGCCATCAGTTTCTGTTTTATTGAGAGTGAGCGTGAAAAGTCCGTTTGAGGACAGGTTAAATATTTCAACATCATATGCAGTTTACCCTGATTATAATATCGATAAATTAATTTACTGGAGTGATGATGGCAACAGGGAGAAATCAACGCTAAACGACTCTGTTAATGTTACTCAATAAAATATGAAACAAAAAATAGAAAAAGCTTTAACGGTTTTGCTTATGATTTACGCCGGATCCGCAGTTGCCGAAGGCAAAGTGAACGATTTATGCCACATAGGTAATCGTGTAGATAAACTAGAGATTATAAATTATCCGCAGGGATACACTTCGCCAGTTTCAATTGATGAGGGACGGCTGAATGAAATTTATAAATACAAGGTTGAAATCACTGAGCTTGATGATAAAGAAAGTAAAAAAATTGTTGAGCTATTACAGATGGATTATGCTGAACAAGAGGAAAATGTTACTAATCTGAGGTGGCGCGTGAATATCACTTCATATCAAAATAAAAAATGTGATATCTATTTTGATGGTTTTGGTTTATGTGGAAAAATTAACGGTGAGAATGTCTGCTTCAGGCATAATGAAATGATACGATGGATAGAGTTCCATATTTCTGTGTTTCTACATAGCGTTAATGAATGAGCGTTATGAAATAATGGATTTATCAACAAACCCCTGACATTCTCAATAGCCTTGCACAGTTTTTTATTGCACGGATTTTGAATAGATATCATCTAGAGGATAGGTTTATCCTGACAGTTTAAACTGTCCGTTAATAATAAAGGACAACCAAATGGAATTAGTGCGCTTTGTTCATGCCGGATGCGGCGTGAACGCCTTATCCGGCCTACAAAACCATGCAAATTCAATATATTGCATAAACCACGTAGGCCTGATAAGCGTAGCGCATCAGGCCGCTTTTGCGTTTGTCATCAGTCTCAGGTCAGATTGAAATCTGACCTGGCCTGCTTACGTTAAATCATGACGCTAGCGATAACCTCTGCTGCGTATACTCCACCAACCACTGACTCATGCGAGATTGTTGTTCTGCATTCAGCCACATGCCTTGTTTTGTGCGACGCCACAGGGCATCGTCGGCGCGGCGTACCCATTCGTGGTCAACCAGATATTTCAGCTCCGCTTCGTAAAACTCATGACCGAAATCTTCCCCGAGATCGTTTATCGCCTCCGCATTGCCGAGCAGCAGTTCGCTGTTGCTGCCGTAAGTACGTGCGTAATGACGTGCCAGCGATTCAGTCAGGAACGGATAGCGGCGGCGCAGGCGGGCTGCGTAGTCGTCGCGGTCGCCTTCGATGGCTCCACCAGGTAATACGCTCTCTTTCGTCCACGCCGGGCCAATACCCTGATAATACGGCGTCAGTTTTTCCAGCGCGTGTTCCGCCAGTTTACGATAGGTCGTCAGCTTGCCGCCAAATACCGACAGCAGCGGTGCTTTGCCGTTTTCATCATGGATATCGAGCGTGTAATCACGAGTGATTGCCTGCGGTGAGTCGGATTCATCATCACACAGCGGACGCACGCCGGAGTAAGTCCAGACGATATCGTCACGGCTTAACTGTTTTTTAAAGTGCGCGTTATACACCTTCAGCAGGTAATTTATTTCGCTCTCTTCAATCTTCACTGCTTTCGGAGCGCCTTTGTATTCCACATCGGTGGTGCCGATGATGGAAAACTCATCCATCCACGGGATCACGAACACAATACGTTTATCTTCGTTTTGCAGAATGTAGGCCTGTTTCTGGGTATGCACACGCGGCACCACAATATGGCTGCCTTTGATCAGGCGAATGCCATAAGGTGAAGGCAGATGCATTCCTTCGTCGAAGAACTGTTTCACCCACGGACCGGTGGCGTTAACCAGGCCGCGAGCCTGCCATGTATATTTTTTGCCGGTATCGATATCTTCCGCTTCCACAATCCACAAACCGTTTTCGCGGCGGGCAGACGTGGCACGAGTACGGGTAAGCACTTCGCCGCCTTTACGCACGACCATCTGGGCGTTGGCTAATACCAGACGGGCGTCGTCGACCCAACAGTCGGAATATTCGAATCCGCGCGTAATTTCCGGTTTTAATACTGAATTTGCGCCAAAACGCAAACCGGTTGATCCCGGCAGGCTGGTTCGTTTACCCAAATGATCGTACATAAACAGACCAATGCGGATCATCCACGCCGGGCGTAGATGCGGACGATGCGGCAGGCGAAAACGCATTGGGAAAGCGATATGCGGGGCCATTTTCAGCAACACTTCACGTTCTGCCAGCGCCTCGCTGACCAGACGGAATTCATAGTGTTCAAGGTAACGCAGGCCACCGTGAATGAGTTTTGAACTGGCGGAAGATGTCGCACAAGCGAGATCCTGCGCTTCCAGCATTAGCACGGATAAACCGCGTCCAGCGGCGTCTGCCGCGATACCAGCACCATTGATGCCGCCACCTATCACAATCAGATCTTTGGTTTCCATGCTGCCCTCATTCACTTTCGTTAAAGCTCATAAATGTTCGTTATCGAACATAATAGCAAACAAACGCGCTTTGAGTAACATTGAAAAAACATTTTAGAGTGATATGCATAACATTATGGCGTTTATCTGCCGCTCCGACGTAAACTGTGCGATAAATTTGCCCACTTGTTTGTAAAGAAAGAGAGACGCATGGATCAGTTCGAATGTATTAACGTTGCCGACGCGCACCAGAAGTTGCAGGAAAAAGAGGCGGTGCTGGTCGATATTCGCGATCCACAAAGTTTCGCAATGGGGCATGCGGCGCAGGCTTTCCATCTAACCAATGACACGCTGGGTGCGTTCATGCGCGAAAATGACTTCGATACCCCGGTAATGGTGATGTGTTACCACGGTAATAGCAGCAAAGGCGCGGCGCAGTATCTGCTGCAACAGGGTTATGATGTGGTTTACAGTATCGATGGTGGCTTTGAAGCCTGGCAGCGTCAGTTTCCCGCAGAGGTGGCTTACGGCGCGTAACGCTTTATACTGTCCCCTTTTGTGTGGAATAAGCGACAGCAACGATGTTGATGATTACCTCTTTTGCTAACCCCCGCGTGGCGCAGGCATTTGTTGATTACATGGCGACACAGGGCGTTATCCTCACGATTCAACAACATAACCAAAGCGATGTCTGGCTGGCGGATGAATCCCAGGCCGAACGCGTGCGGGCAGAGCTGGCGCGTTTTCTCGAAAACCCGGCAGATCCGCGTTATCTCGCCGCCAGTTGGCAGTCAGGTCATACCGGTAGTGGCCTGCACTATCGCCGTTTTCCTTTCTTTGCCACTTTGCGTGAACGTGCAGGCCCGGTCACCTGGGTAGTGATGATTGCCTGCGTGCTGGTGTTTATCGCCATGCAAATTCTTGGCGATCAGGAAGTGATGTTATGGCTGGCCTGGCCATTCGATCCGACGCTGAAATTTGAGTTCTGGCGCTACTTCACGCATGCGTTAATGCACTTCTCGCTGATGCATATCCTCTTTAACCTGCTCTGGTGGTGGTATCTCGGTGGCGCAGTGGAAAAACGCCTCGGTAGCGGTAAGCTGATAGTCATTACTCTCATCAGCGCCCTGTTAAGCGGCTATGTGCAGCAAAAGTTCAGTGGGCCGTGGTTTGGCGGGCTTTCCGGCGTGGTTTATGCACTGATGGGCTACGTCTGGCTACGCGGCGAGCGCGATCCACAAAGCGGTATTTACCTGCAACGTGGGTTAATCATCTTTGCGCTGATCTGGATTGTTGCCGGATGGTTTGATTTGTTTGGGATGTCGATGGCGAATGGAGCACACATCGCCGGGTTAGCCGTGGGTTTAGCGATGGCTTTTGTTGATTCGCTCAATGCGCGAAAACGAAAATAATTCCAGGGATTTATAAATGAAACAAACACAACGACACAACGGTATTATCGAACTGGTTAAGCAGCAGGGCTATGTCAGCACCGAAGAGCTGGTAGAGCATTTTTCCGTCAGCCCGCAGACTATTCGCCGTGACCTCAATGAACTGGCGGAACAGAACCTGATCCTGCGCCATCATGGCGGCGCGGCGCTGCCTTCCAGTTCGGTTAACACGCCGTGGCACGATCGCAAAGCTACCCAGACCGAAGAAAAAGAGCGTATCGCCCGTAAAGTGGCCGAGCAGATCCCCAACGGTTCGACGCTGTTTATTGATATCGGCACCACGCCGGAAGCGGTGGCGCACGCGCTGCTCAATCACAGCAATTTGCGCATTGTCACCAACAATCTCAATGTCGCTAATACGCTGATGGTGAAAGAAGATTTCCGCATTATTCTCGCCGGTGGTGAATTGCGTAGCCGCGATGGCGGGATCATTGGCGAAGCGACGCTGGATTTTATCTCTCAGTTCCGCCTCGATTTCGGCATTCTTGGGATCAGCGGCATTGACAGCGACGGCTCGTTACTGGAGTTCGATTACCATGAAGTTCGCACCAAACGCGCCATTATTGAGAACTCGCGCCACGTTATGCTGGTTGTCGATCACTCAAAATTTGGCCGTAATGCGATGGTAAACATGGGCAGCATCAGCATGGTCGATGCCGTTTACACCGACACCATGCCGCCTGCGGGGGTGATGCAGGTGCTGACGGACCATCATATTCAACTGGAACTGTGCTGAGTCAGTACCGATTCCCACGTCAGACCAAAACGCGCCAGGTATTTGCGTAGCCGATCCGCGTCATTAACGCTGGCTCTGCCCTGGCGCGAAACGTCAAAAAGTTCACGTCCGGCGGCGGAAAGCGATTTTGCCTGGCGACAAATGGCAATCACGTTTTCCAGTTGCATTCGGTCGAAGAGATCGATGTTCTCCACCTCTGCGCCCAGCAACGTCGTAAGTGCCGAAGGGTGACTCTCCTGCCAGTTATAGTGCAGACGGCGAATCTCATCTTCCACAGCTTCCAGAGTGATGCGTCCGCTATTGGCGAACGTCGCCATACGCGTAACACTGGCAGAAAGTTCGCGAAAATTACCGCGCCATGTTGCCTGGGGGGATGTCGCAAAAGCCAGCCATGCGCGCCGCGCTTCGGTGTTAAAACGCACGCTATCGCCGGTGAGTGAGGCGTGGCGCTCCACTTCATAATCCAGGTTAGGCTCAATATCCTCCTGACGCTGGCGTAGTCCTGGCAGAGTGAAGGTCCAGAGATTTATCCGCGCATACAGGTCTTCACGAAATCTCCCTTCAGCGACCAACTGGCGCAAATCGCGCACCGTTCCGGCGATAAGCTGAAAATCGCTACTCACCTGGCGATCGCTGCCAAACGGATAAAAAGTTTTCTCTTCAATGGCTTTCAGCAACATGGCTTGTTCATCTGCGCCCAGTTCGCCAATTTCATCAAGAAACAACATGCCGCCGTTGGCGCTGCGTAATAACCCTTCCCGCGCCTCTCTCGCGCCGGTGAACGCACCTTTCACATGACCAAACAGCGCCGACATGGCGGTATCACCGCGCAGCGTGGCGCAGTTCACTTCAACAAACGCGCCGCTAAACTGATGCCGTGCCTGTTTTAATTCGAAGATGCGTCGTGCCAGAAACGACTTGCCCGCGCCGGTCGGGCCATTAAGCAGGATTGGCGCGCGGGATTTAATCGCTACTTTTTCGATCTGTTCAATCATGCGGTTGAAGTGTGGGTTACGCGTGGCGATGCCTGACTTAAGAAAATCGAGCGTTTGCTGGCGTTCTTCGGCAAAGCGGCTGGCGATAGCGTTATAACGGCTTAAATCGAGATCGATAATCGTCACTGCGCCTGCGCTATCCGGCTGTTCTTTCTTGCGCGGCGGGGAAGTTTGCGCCAGTCGGGCGGGCAGGTAACGCGCTTCTGCCAGCAAAAACCAGCAAATTTGCGCTACGTGGGTGCCAGTGGTGATGTGAATTAAATAGTCTTCTTTATCAGGTTGAAAAGCGTAACCACGGGCGAAATCATGCAGGCAGGCGTAGACCTCTTCGAAATCCCACGGATTATGGAGTTCCACTTCTACACCTACAACCTGCGTTTCTGGTGAAATGCTGGCGATATCGCGTTTAAGCGTTTCAAACAGCGAGCGTGAGCGGGCGTCGTGTAATAATTCCAGTCGATCAATCACCAATGATTCTTGCTGGCATAAACAGAGTGTCGGCCGCCATTTCGACCAGCGTTGGCTACCGCGCCCGGCATAATCCAGTACGGTTCCGACAAAACCAAAAGCCACTGTTTTACGCATCTTAGATATCCTTATAAAAGACGATATTTCATTATCGGTTAAGTGGCTTTATAGAAAATCTCCGTATACGGACTTTGTTCTTTTAATTAAATAAAAACAATTAATTATAGATTTAATCTGCTGATTTAATTTTCTGGCACGACGGTTGCAATTATCAGGACAGCAAACAACGAAACGAGAAAAAGAAAATGAATTACGAATTACTGACCACTGAAAATGCCCCGGTAAAAATGTGGACCAAAGGCGTGCCGGTAGAAGACGATGCGCGCCAGCAACTGATAAATACGGCGAAGATGCCGTTTATTTTCAAGCATATTGCGGTGATGCCCGATGTGCACCTGGGGAAAGGTTCCACCATTGGTAGCGTGATCCCGACCAAAGGGGCGATTATTCCGGCGGCGGTGGGCGTGGATATCGGCTGTGGAATGAACGCACTGCGTACCGCGTTAACGGCGGCAGACTTGCCTGAAAACCTGGCGGAGCTGCGTCAGGCAATTGAAACTGCCGTGCCACACGGGCGTACTACCGGGCGTTGTAAACGTGATAAAGGCGCATGGGAAAATCCGCCTGTCAACGTCGATGCTAAATGGGCCGAGTTGGAAGCCGGTTATCAGTGGTTAACGCAAAAATACTCGCGTTTCCTGAATACCAATAACTATAAACACCTGGGAACGCTGGGAACGGGTAACCACTTTATTGAAATCTGCCTTGATGAGGCGGATCGGGTGTGGATTATGCTGCACTCCGGTTCACGCGGAATTGGTAACGCCATCGGAACTTACTTTATCGACCTGGCGCAAAAAGAGATGCAGGAACAGCTTGAAACGTTGCCGTCACGTGATCTCGCGTACTTCCTTGAAGGAACGGAATATTTTGACGATTACCTGAAAGCAGTGGCCTGGGCGCAGCTTTTTGCCAGCCTCAACCGTGATGCGATGATGGAAAACGTGGTATCGGCGTTGCAGAGCATTACGCATAAAACGGTGAGACAGCCGCAAACGCTGGCAATGGAAGAGATCAACTGCCACCACAACTATGTGCAAAAAGAGCTGCACTTTGGCGAAGAGATCTATGTGACGCGGAAAGGCGCGGTGTCTGCGCGTGCCGGGCAGTACGGAATTATTCCTGGGTCGATGGGGGCGAAAAGCTTTATCGTGCGTGGGCTGGGAAATGAAGAGTCTTTCTGCTCATGCAGCCACGGTGCAGGTCGCGTGATGAGCCGTACCAAAGCGAAAAAACTGTTTAGTGTGGAAGATCAGATCCGTGCTACAGCGCATGTGGAATGCCGTAAAGATGCCGAGGTGATCGACGAAATCCCGATGGCGTATAAGGACATTGATGCAGTAATGGCAGCACAAAGCGATCTGGTGGAAGTCGTCTACACCCTGCGTCAGGTGGTGTGCGTAAAAGGATAAATGATGAAAAGGATGATTGCGCTGGATGGTGCACAGGGCGAAGGCGGCGGGCAGATCCTGCGCTCGGCGTTAAGTCTGTCGATGATAACCGGTAAGCCGTTTACCATCACAGGCATTCGTGCCGGACGGGCGAAACCGGGGCTGTTGCGCCAGCATCTGACCGCGGTAAAGGCGGCGACGGAAATTTGCGGAGCTATAGTAGACGGCGCGGAACTGGGTTCGCAGCGCTTGGTCTTCCGGCCCGGTAATGTGCGTGGCGGCGATTATCGCTTTGCTATCGGTAGTGCCGGAAGCTGCATGTTGGTGCTGCAAACGGTGTTGCCTGCGCTGTGGTTTGCCGATGGACCTTCTCGCGTAGAAGTCAGCGGTGGCACCGAAAACCCGTCGGCGCCGCCCGCGGGTTTTATCTGCCGCGTGCTGGAACCTCTGCTGGCACAAATGGGGATTCATCAGCAAACCACGCTGTTACGCCACGGTTTTTACCCTGCCGGAGGCGGTGTGGTGGTAGCGGAAGTCACGCCCGTGGCATCACTAAACGCGTTACAACTGGGCGAGCGGGGCACCGTTATGCGATTACGCGGCGAAGTATTATTAGCTGGTGTGCCGCGGCATGTCGGAGAACGTGAACTCGTTGCGCTGGCAGCCAGTTTTTCGCTGTATGAGCAGAATATCCATCTCTTGCCGCGTGAGCAGGGACCGGGAAATACCGTCTCGCTAGAAGTGGAAAGCGAAAATATTACCGAACGCTTTTTTGCCGTCGGTGAAAAGCGCGTCAGTGCCGAAGTGGTAGCAGCGCAGTTGGTTAAAGAAGTGAAACGTTACCTGGCAAGTCCGGCGGCAGTAGGTGAATATCTCGCAGATCAACTGGTGTTGCCCATGGCGTTGGCGGGTGCGGGGGCGTTTACGGTCGCGCATCCCTCATGCCATCTGCTGACCAATATCGCGGTGGTGGAACGGTTCTTACCTGTGCGGTTTACTCTGACTGAAACAGACGATGTAACGCGAGTTAGCGTTGAATAATGCAGGGATGTAAGTCGGAGCAGGAATGTTATCCGACCAAACTTACACCCCATATCCCATCATCTTCAGCAGTTTCTGTGCGTGCTGTACCGCAGCCTGACGGTGGGCAACGCCGAGTTTCTGATACAGATTGCGGATATGCGTTTTGATGGTGGTCGCTGCCACTTCCAGTTCGCCCGCAATTTGTTCATTGCTGTAACCGGAGTAAATCAGCCCCAGCACCTGCCATTCGCGTTGGGTCAGCGGGCTGGTACGGATAAGTTCCGGCACTTCCGGGTGATTTAGCAGACGTTCGACAAAGGTCTCATCAAAGTGAGCGAACTTATGCCGGTGATGTTGGTTTATTTCCCGCAAAATACGCTGCGCGCGGTGCTGTTCCAGTTCCGGCAGCGTATTGAGCTGAATCAGTTGGCGTAACTGCTGCGCCATGGCTTCGCCTTCGATGACAAAGTGACTGATAAATCCTGTGCGATTCGCCAGTTTTAATGCGTCCAGCAATACGCGCTGGGCGTCACTTTTCCGCCCTGCCTGCCAGTACAACTGATTGAGTAAAAGCAGGTTGCGGTTCAGATCGCTCATCAACCGCAGACTGCGGGCGTTTTCGTTGAGTTCCTCGAGGACAATTTCCGCAGGTTCAAACTCGCCCAGCAAGATTTGTGCACGGGCAATGTTGCGCCATTGACCTTGCAGGAAGTGGTTATTGGCAAACTCCGGCTTCGCAGTATGGCGCAACCAGTTTGCTGCGGCGGCTTTATCGCCGGTCATCTGCCAGTAAATAACGCGAACTTTGTTGGCGTTAGAGATCCAGTCGCTGTGATATTTGCCATTCCCCAGCAGGTTTTCCAGGCGGTTAAGTTGGCTACGGGCGTTATCCAGATCGCCACGAGCCAGCGAACATTGAATTAACATTGCCAGACACTGGAGCTGTTGCTGTGGCTGATAAGACGATAAGACTTCAATTCCACTACGCGCCGAGGCTTCGGCTTCATCCAGCCGTGCCCATGCCCATAACAGTTGCGCGCGGATACGTACTAAAAATTCATGCATCGGCAACTGTTCCAGATGCTGTTCGTTAATCAACTGGAACGCTTTTTCCTGCGTTTCCCACGCAGTTTGCAGGAATCCTTGAGCAAACAGAATTTCGCTTTGCTGAATCAGACTCCACAAGGCGTAGTGCCAGACATCGTGCTGACGCGCCATCTGCTCAGTTTGTTGCATTAATGCCAGCGAGCGGGTCAGCTCACCTTTACAGTGCAACACTTCGCCAAGCACAGAGGTCGCAACAATGCGGCTATAGAACCAACCCGGAGGCAGATCTTCCAGAGCCAGTTTTGCCAGTCGTTCGGCTTCTTCCGGATTACCGTCGTTAATGGCCACCTGGGCGCGCAGGGCGTTGAACTCTGCATGCATGGTGCCTTCTCTGATGTCCTGGAGCTCGTGTTCGGCTCGCGCCAGCAGGGTGTTCACTTCGCCGTAGCGATGTTGGCTTTGCATCAACCAGGCCTGCAATAACACCAACTGTGGATTTTCCAGCAGACTGTCCCACGGCAGGGCTTTGAGTGACTCTTCCAGCAGCGACAGTTCACTATGGTTGAACAGGCTCCAGGCGTGATTAAGCAAAATATCGCGCAACATCAAAGCATCGCCTGCCGCCAGCGCATGATGAATAGCTTCGCTGGGAAAGCCTTGTGCCATCCAGCTTTCTGCGGCGGCACGGTGGATTTCTGGCAGCTCCGCCGCCAGCTCCCACTGGCAGCGTTGGCGCAGGAAGTTACCAAACAGCGGGTGATAGCAGAACCATTCGCCAGTATCATCCATCCGTTGCAAAAACAGCCCCTGGCGCTCAATTTCTTCAAGACGCATTTGCCCGTTTTCTTCGCCGGTCACGCGGGTGATTAGCGCATCATTCATTGAGCGCAAAATGGCGCTTTTTAGCAGGAAATGGCGTGTCGCCAGATCAACGTTATCTAGCACTTCATCGACCAGATAATCAGAAAGATGGCTGGCATTGATGCCCGCCAGACGGCGCGCTGATTTATGGGCCGAGTGGGTATTTTGCCGCGCAGAGAGCGCGATTAGCTGCAACGCCGTCGCCCAACCGGACACATCATCGCAAATCCGACCGCTTTCGGTCGCTTCAATCGGTGATGACAGACGACAATCAAAAAACTGCTTGGCTTCCTGATGGGTAAAAGCCAGTTGCTGGCTGCCAATTTCTAATAGTTGTTCACGTACGCGCAGATTGGCAATGCCCAATTGCGGAAGATTGCGTGACAGCACCACCAGGGTGAGATTTTCTGGTTGATGACGAATGAAGAAGCGCATGGATTCGTGGATAACCGGATTGGTGATCAGATGGTAATCGTCAATCACCAGGAAAAGTGGGCTATGCCATTCCGCCAGCTCAATGAAAAGCTGGGCAAACAGTGACGTCAGGCTGGCATACTGTCGTTTTTGCGTCATTGTTTCACTGATGACGCAGTGCCCGCTGGTTGCCTGTTGCACGGCGGCAATCAGATAGCTGGCGAAACGTTCTTGCTGGTTATCGCCGTCATCAAGCGAGTACCAGCCCAAATCGTTTTTTCCTGCCGCCCATTGGGATATGAGTGTTGTCTTTCCGTAACCCGCAGGACTTGTGATCAGCACCAGCCTGAAGTTGTTCGCGCCGGAAAGTTTAGCCAGCAGGCGCTCACGAACCACAGTATGGTCGAGTCGAACCGGACGACTTAATTTTGACGGAATCAGCATAGTTAATCACTTCACTGTGGAAATTGAGGAAATATTATTTTTTTTGCGCTTCGTAATTAATAGTTATAAGTTCGGCCAGAAACCTGTGCAATGCAAGCGATGACAATTTTTTATGTGTCTGAATTTGCACTCTGTCACAATTCCAAACGTTTATTAATGCCTCATCTTAAAACAACGCAAATGCAGTGTGGATATTGGATCCTAGGGTGTTTTCCCTTAATCCAAAAGGTTCATTAAAGCAATGAAACCTCCTTAATTCCTGATGAAAGGTCTCTCTGGAAAGATGATCTTAATAAATCTATTAAGAATGAGATGCCCTTTGATGGATATTTCATTGTTGAAACTATTTCGCCGCTTTACTTAATTTATAGAGTTACTTTCCGCTTTTTGATAATACGCAACGGCCATTTCTGACTGTTAATAACAGGTTTTCTGCGCTCTCTGGCACTGAGCTGATACTTTTGCAGTTGATTGCACTACCTTTAAGTGGGCGCGATCACATTTTCTTGCTCATCCCCGTCACTCCTCCCCGCCTAATCCCCCGTAGGATGAGGAAGGTCAACATGGAGCCTGGCAAACTAACGATAACGTTGTGTTTAATATCTAAGAAAACTGGAACTCCTATGTCACAACCCATTTTTAATGAAAAGCAATTTCAGGAAGCCCTGTCACGCCAGTGGCAGCGTTATGGTTTAACTTCAGCGGCTGAGATGACCCCTCACCAATGGTGGCTGGCTGTGAGTGAAGCGTTGGCGGAAATGCTGCGGGCCCAGCCTTTTGCCAAACCGGCGGCGAATCAGCGTCATGTTAACTACATCTCAATGGAGTTTTTGATTGGTCGTCTGACAGGCAACAATCTGTTAAACCTCGGCTGGTATCAGGCTGTTCAGGATTCATTGAAGTCTTATGACATCAACCTGACAGACCTGCTGGAAGAAGAGATCGACCCGGCGTTGGGGAACGGTGGCCTGGGGCGTCTGGCTGCGTGTTTCCTCGACTCAATGGCAACCGTTGGGCAGTCAGCTACTGGCTATGGTCTTAACTACCAGTATGGTCTGTTCCGTCAGTCCTTTGTCGGTGGCAAACAGTCTGAAGCGCCAGACGACTGGCATCGTGGCAACTATCCGTGGTTTAGCCATAACGAAGCGCTGGATGTGCAGGTGGGCATTGGCGGCAAAGTGACGAAAGATGGACGCTGGGAACCGGAATTTACCATTACCGGGCAAGCGTGGGATCTTCCGGTGTTGGGCTACCGTAACGGCGTAGCACAGCCGCTACGTTTGTGGCAGGCGACTCATGCTCATCCGTTCAATCTTACCAAATTTAATGACGGTGATTTCCTGCGTGCTGAACAACAGGGCATCAACGCGGAAAAACTGACTAAAGTTCTCTATCCAAACGACAACCATACCGCCGGTAAAAAATTGCGCCTGATGCAGCAATACTTCCAGTGCGCCTGTTCGATTGCTGACATTCTTCGTCGCCATCATCTGGCGGGGCGTAAACTGCACGAGCTGGCGGATTACGAAGTCATTCAACTTAACGACACACACCCGACTATTGCCATTCCTGAACTGCTGCGTGTACTGATAGATGAGCACCAAATGAGCTGGGATGACGCCTGGGCAATCACCAGTAAAACCTTCGCTTATACCAACCATACCCTGATGCCAGAAGCACTGGAGTGCTGGGATGAGAAGCTGATTAAAGCGCTGTTGCCACGCCATATGCAGGTAATCAACGAAATCAATAACCGCTTTAAGAAGCTGGTGGAACAAACCTGGCCGGGCGACAAGGCGGTATGGGCGAAACTGGCGGTGGTACATGACAAACAAGTTCGTATGGCCAATATGTGTGTGGTTAGCGGCTTTGCGGTGAATGGCGTGGCGGCGCTGCACTCGGATCTGGTGGTGAAAGATTTGTTCCCGGAATACCACCAGTTGTGGCCGAACAAATTCCATAACGTCACTAATGGTATTACTCCGCGTCGCTGGATCAAACAGTGCAACCCGGCACTGGCGGCGTTGCTGGATAAATCGCTGAAAAAAGAGTGGGCTAACGATCTCGATCAGTTGATTAATCTGGAAAAATTCGCTGATGACGCGAAATTCCGCCAGCAATATCGCGAAATCAAACAGGCGAATAAAGTTCGTCTGGCAGAGTTTGTAAAAGCGCGTACTGGTATTGAAATCAACCCGCAGGCAATTTTCGACGTCCAAATTAAACGTCTGCACGAGTACAAACGGCAACACCTGAATCTGCTGCATATTCTGGCGTTGTACAAAGAGATTCGCGAAAACCCGCAAGCTGACCGCGTACCGCGCGTGTTCCTGTTCGGGGCGAAAGCCGCGCCGGGCTACTATCTGGCGAAGAACATTATTTTTGCGATCAATAAAGTGGCTGAAGTGATCAACAACGATCCAAAAGTGGGTGACAAGCTGAAAGTGGTGTTCCTGCCGGATTACTGTGTCTCGGCGGCGGAAATGCTGATCCCGGCGGCGGATATCTCTGAGCAGATCTCGACTGCTGGGAAAGAGGCTTCTGGCACGGGCAATATGAAACTGGCTCTTAATGGTGCGCTCACTGTCGGTACGCTGGATGGCGCAAATGTCGAAATTGCTGAAAAAGTCGGTGAAGAAAATATCTTTATCTTCGGTCATACCGTGGAGCAGGTTAAGGCATTGAAAGCGAAGGGCTACGATCCGCTCAAATGGCGTAAGAAAGACAAGCAGCTCGATGCAGTATTGAAAGAGCTGGAAAGCGGTAAATACAGCGACGGCGATAAACATGCGTTTGACCAGATGCTGCACAGTATCGGTAAGCAGGGCGGCGATCCATATCTGGTGATGGCGGATTTCGCAGCCTATGTAGAGGCACAAAAGCAGGTGGATGTGCTGTACCGCGACCAGGAAGCCTGGACACGCGCGGCGATCCTCAATACCGCCCGCTGCGGTATGTTTAGCTCGGATCGCTCTATTCGCGATTATCAGGCTCGTATCTGGCAGGCAAAACGCTAAGGAAGCTCGATGGAAAGCAAACGTCTGGATAATGCCGCGCTGGCGGCGGGGATCAGCCCCAATTACATCAATGCCCACGGTAAACCGCAGTCGATTGGCGCCGAAACCAAACGGCGTTTGCTTGACGCGATGCATCGGAGTACCGCCACGAAAGTGGCGGTAACGCCAGTACCCAACGTCATGGTGTATACCTTCGGTAAAAAAATGCCAATGGCGGTGGAGGGCAGCGGCGAATTTAGCTGGCTGCTGACTACCGAAGAAGGAACACAGTACAAAGGCCACGTGAGTGGTGGCAAAGCCTTCAATCTTCCGGCGAAGCTGCCGGAAGGTTATCACACGCTGACGCTTACCCAGGACGAACAGCGCGCCCATTGTCGGGTGATTGTCGCACCGAAACGCTGCTACGAACCGCAGGCATTGTTGAATAAACAAAAACTGTGGGGCGCTTGCGTTCAGCTTTATACCCTGCGATCGGAAAAAAACTGGGGCATCGGTGATTTTGGCGATCTCAAAGCCATGTTGGTGGATGTGGCGAAACGCGGCGGGTCGTTCATTGGCCTGAACCCGATTCATGCGCTCTATCCGGCAAACCCGGAAAGTGCCAGCCCGTATAGCCCGTCTTCTCGCCGCTGGCTGAACGTGATTTATATTGATGTTAACGCCGTTGAAGATTTCCATCTTAGCGAGGAGGCGCAGGCCTGGTGGCACATGCCGACTACGCAACAGGCGCTGCAACAGGCGCGGGATACTGACTGGGTCGATTACTCTACCGTCACCGCACTGAAAATGACCGCACTGCGGATGGCGTGGAAAGTCTTCGCACAACGTGATGATGGACAAATGGTAGCGTTTCGCCAGTTTGTTGCTGAACAGGGCGACAGCCTGTTCTGGCAGGCGGCGTTTGATGCGCTACATGCACAACAAGTAAAAGAAGACGAAATGCGCTGGGGCTGGCCAGCATGGCCCGAGATGTATCAGAACGTAGACTCGCCAGAAGTGCGTCAGTTCTGTGAGGAACATCGTGATGACGTCGATTTTTATCTCTGGCTGCAGTGGCTGGCCTACAGCCAGTTTGCCGCCTGCTGGGAGATAAGCCAGGGCTATGAAATGCCGATTGGCTTGTATCGTGACCTGGCGGTTGGCGTAGCGGAAGGTGGGGCAGAAACCTGGTGTGACCGTGAGTTGTATTGCCTGAAAGCATCGGTTGGCGCACCGCCAGATATCCTTGGCCCGTTAGGGCAAAACTGGGGTTTGCCGCCGATGGACCCGCATATCATCACCGCGCGCGCCTATGAACCGTTTATCGAACTGCTGCGCGCGAACATGCAAAACTGCGGCGCATTGCGAATTGACCATGTGATGTCGATGCTGCGTTTGTGGTGGATACCGTATGGCGAAACGGCGGATCAGGGAGCGTATGTTCACTATCCGGTGGATGATCTGCTCGCTATTCTGGCTCTGGAAAGCAAACGCCATCGCTGCATGGTGATTGGCGAAGATCTCGGCACTGTACCGGTAGAGATTGTCGGTAAGCTGCGCAGTAGCGGGGTTTACTCCTACAAAGTGCTCTATTTCGAAAGTGACCATGAGAAGACGTTCCGCGCACCGAAAGCGTATCCGGAACAGTCGATGGCAGTAGCAGCAACGCACGACCTGCCAACGCTGCGTGGTTACTGGGAGAGCGGGGATTTAACGCTGGGCAAAACGCTGGGGCTGTACCCGGATGAAGTAGTGCTGCGCGGTTTGTATCAGGATCGCGAGCTGGCGAAGCAAGGGCTACTGGATGCGCTGCATAAATATGGTTGTCTGCCAAAACGTGCCGGACATAAGGCATCGCTGATGTCGATGACGCCGATGCTTAATCGTGGTTTGCAGCGGTACATTGCCGACAGTAACAGCGCTCTGTTAGGGCTACAGCCGGAAGACTGGCTGGATATGGCGGAACCGGTGAATATTCCTGGCACCAGTTACCAGTACAAAAACTGGCGGCGCAAGTTGTCTACAACCCTTGAGACGATGTTTTCCGATGATGGCGTGAACAAGTTACTGAAGGATTTGGACAGACGGCGCAGGGCGGCAGGGAAGAAGACGTAGAGTGCGGTTAATGCCGGATGCGACGCTTGATGCGTCTTATCCGGCCTACTCATTAGAGCCGCCGGATAAGACATTCACGCCATATCCGGCAGTCAGTGTTATCAAATCACCATATTCAGCAGCAGGCAGCCTACCAGACCGCACACCGAGATAATGGTTTCCAGCATCGACCAGGACTTGATGGTCTCACCGATAGTCAGGTTAAAGTACTCTTTGAACAGCCAGAAGCCCGGATCGTTCACGTGAGAGAAAATCACACTACCGGAACCAACCGCGATAACCATCAACTCTGGGCTGACGCCAGTTGTTGCAATCAGCGGCGCAGCGATACCGCCCGCAGTAATTGCCGCAACGGTTGCGGAACCCAGCGCGATACGCAGTACGGCGGCAATAGACCAGGCCATCAGCAGCGGGGAAATATTGGTTTCGTGCATCATGGAGGCGATATATTTGTCCACGCCACTGTCTACCAACACCTGCTTGAACGCACCGCCACCACCGATGATTAGCAGCATCATGGCGATGATTTTGATCGAAGAAACCAGCGTGTCGTTAATTTGATCCATTGAGCGACCACGGTTCAGACCAAAGGTGAACATCGCGATTAGTACGGCAATCAGCGTTGCCATTACCGGGTCACCTAAGAACTCTGCTACCGGCAGGAAAGCGTGACCTTTCGGCAGGATCATTTCAGCGATGGCTCGCATTGCCATCAGTACAACCGGAACCAGAGAAGTCCAGACGCTGACGCCAAAGCTCGGCATCTCTTCTTCACTAAAGGTTTTCGCGCTGTACAGGCCTTCCGGGATCGGCTTATCAATGCCTTTCAGCACGCGAGCGTAAACCGGACCCGCGAGAATAACGGTCGGGATTGCCAGAATAGTACCGTACAGCAGGGTTTTACCCATATCGGCATTGAAAATGGTTGCAATCGCAGTCGGGCCAGGATGCGGTGGCAGGAAGCCGTGGGTTACGGAAAGCGCAGCGGCCATCGGTACACCAACATACAGCAGCGGGATATTTGCAGCAGCGGCGATGGTAAACACCAGCGGCAGCATCAGTACGAAGCCCACTTCATAGAACAGGGCAAAACCGACGGTAAAACCGGTCAGTACCACTGCCCACTGAATGTGCTTTTTACCAAATTTGGCGATCAGCGTGGTGGCGATACGTTGTGCGCCGCCGCAGTCTGCCAGCATTTTGCCCAGCATTGCGCCAAAACCCATGATCAGGGCAAGGCTACCGAGCGTTCCGCCGACACCGGCTTTGATAGAGCCAATAACTTTATCCAGCGGCATCCCTTGCATTAATCCAACAGCAAGCGCCACCAGGACGAGAGCGATGAAGCCGTTCATTTTGAAGCGGATCATCAGGAGTAATAACAAGATTACACCGATAGCAACAATGACTAATGGCATGATTTACCTGGCCTTTAATTTGTTATGGGTAACGTCAGGTTTCTGACGACAAATCCTGGTTGTCCCAACTGGGAACAGAGATATAACGGCACCACGGCTGATGACTCCTAAAACGAGTTAGTGTAGTCAAATGTTATGAATGTGTTCGGTGCCCATGAGAATGATACGGGTAACATTATGCGCTTGAGAATCACCAGTGCGGGGTAAATTTAAATTATGAGAGGTTGGTCATATTATCGTGGGGAAATGAAGGGATTAGATTTACTGAGGTAATACCGTGCCAACGTCTGGCACATGTTCAACGTAGCCCGATAAGACGCTTTAGCGTCGCATCGGGCAATCTACAAAAGAGGGGGATAACTTAGTAGTAAGAGTGTTCGCCGCGCTGGTGTTCGGTGAGGTCACGTACACCTTTCAGTTCCGGGAATTCGTTCAGCAACTGCTTTTCGATCCCTTCTTTCAGCGTCACGTCGACCATGGAACAACCGTTACAGCCGCCGCCAAATTGCAGAATGGCATAACCGTCTTCGGTGATTTCCATCAGCGAGACACGACCACCGTGACCGGCAAGCTGCGGGTTAATCTGCGATTGCAGCATATACTCCACGCGCTCCATCAGCGGCGCATCGTCAGCCACTTTACGCATTTTGGCGTTCGGGGCTTTCAGCGTTAGCTGAGAACCCAGTTGGTCGGTAACAAAATCAATCTCTGCATCTTCCAGGTAAGGTGCGCTTAGTTCATCAACATACGCGGTCAGCAGGTCAAATTTCAGGGCAGTATCGGTGGCTTCTACGGCGTCTGGCGGACAATAAGATACGCCACATTCAGCGTTAGGCGTGCCAGGGTTAATCACAAATACGCGGATTTGTGTCCCTTCTTCCTGGTTTGCCAGCAGTTTGGCAAAGTGCGCTTGTGCAGCATCGGAAATACGGATCATAGTAATGGCCTAATAGTTGACTATTTTAGTTGGTTATAATACGCCCATCATCGAGGCTCTACAAGGTTCGACAAAGGCACCAGACCTGGACTGTCGCCGCACCATTGCGTAAAAGCAACTGCGCAATCTCTGCGACGGTACTTCCGGTGGTAACGACATCATCCACAATCACCATATGGCGACCTTGCACGGGCAATTCAAGGCGAAAGGCATTTTTCAGGTTGCGCTTGCGCAGCCGGGCACTGAGGAAATGCTGGGTCGCAGTGGCTCTTATACGCGTGACGGCGTCGCTATCCCATTGGCAGTGCAGCCAGCGCGATAAAGGCTGGCACAGCAAATCGCTTTGATTGAATCCCCGACGCCAGTGGCGGCGCTGCCATAACGGAACACTGACGATACGATCCGGCAGTTGTAATCCGGTAGTCCGATGGGCGTGTAAGACTTCTAATAGTAACAGACGTGACAGGCCGCTGGCGATTTCACTACGTCGCAAAAACTTAAGCTGGTGAATGAGCGGGCTTAATGGAGGTGCATAGTTGGCAACAGTGATCAGTCTTTGCCACGGTGGCGGTTTTTTCAGGCAGCGACCGCAGGGAAGATGTGAGTGTGAAGCCGGTAATCCACACTGCGGGCATAACGTTTTATGTGTACGTGCGGCGCGGGAGCAGACAGAACAGATTCCCCAATGACCTAACGCCAGCGGCATTCGGCATAGCCAGCATAATCCCGGTACTGTTAGCATATATTCATCCTTGTGAGTCAAAAGAGAACAATAGCGGATGAATAACATCTGGTGGCAGACCAAAGGTCAGGGGAATGTTCATCTTGTGCTGTTGCACGGATGGGGACTGAATGCCGAAGTGTGGCGTTGCATCGATGAGGAACTCAGCTCGCATTTTACGCTGCATCTTGTTGATCTGCCTGGCTTCGGGCGCAGCCAGGGATATGGCGCGATGTCGCTTTCTGACATGGCGGAATGCGTGCTGCAACGGGCACCGAATAAAGCCATCTGGTTGGGCTGGAGTCTGGGCGGGCTGGTGGCAAGTCAGATTGCGTTAACCCATCCCGAGCGTGTTCAGGCGCTGGTTACCGTAGCTTCGTCACCGTGTTTCAGTGCTCGTGATGAGTGGCCGGGGATAAAACCGGACGTGCTGGCGGGTTTTCAGCAGCAGCTAAGTGAAGATTTTCAGCGTACAGTGGAACGGTTCCTTGCACTACAAACGATGGGCACGGAAACGGCGCGTCAGGATGCGCGAGCGCTGAAGAAAACCGTTCTGGCGTTACCGATGCCGGAGGTTGACGTGCTTAATGGTGGGCTGGAAATTCTGAAAACGGTCGATCTCCGTCAGCCGTTGCAAAGCGTACAAATGCCGTTTTTGCGCTTATATGGCTATCTTGACGGTCTGGTGCCGCGCAAAGTAGTGCCAATGCTGGATGAACTATGGCCTCACAGCAAATCATATATCTTCGCCAAAGCGGCTCATGCGCCGTTTATTTCGCATCCGGATGAGTTTTGTCACCTGCTGGTGGCGTTGAAGCAGAGGGTGTAGGTGGTAAGTAAGGGCAAATTATTGTGGGTCGATTAAATTTACCAGTTTACCGAGTACCTTACTAATCAATGTTTCATCGGCAACGGTATGAAATTTAGCGCCACGGGCAATAAGATCGACAGCTTTTAGCTGGTGACAAAGCACAACGCCATGCAGGTTACCGGTTTGCGTATCATGGGGGAGGACGTTCACCGTCACCCCTGTGGAACGTGTTGCATTTGCCTCTGTTGAAATCGGACAACACATAGCAACTTTTAAGACATTGTTGAGTTCTTTGTCTGTTACCACAATGCAATAATGTGGACCCCGAAGTTCATGCCCGGCAACCGGAGCAGGGTTAAAATACCAGATCTCACCACGATGTGGCGTCCGTGCCTTTACCATGCTTCATTACCTTTTTTCCCTTCTGCCCATCCTTCTGTCGACTGATTTAGCTCCGTAATTTCGCTTTCATCGATCTGGCTCAACAATTGCGCGACGGTAAGACGCCCACGCGGCTTGTGCTCTGTGGCGCGCAAATTAACGCTATCGCCTTTTTTCTCCACGGTAATCTCTGTGCCCGGTGACCAGCCAGGATCGGTGGCAAGATCTCGTGGGATAGTAACGATCATGGCTCCTCCTTGTTGCCGTAATCTTTCTGCAATAGTCATTAAACTCTCCTTTTTTTTATCAATGGATAATTTCTTTAAGCTCCTCCATCGTCAGGCTGGTAAATAAGATTATGTCTTCGTGGGGGATACCCGCTTTCAGCATCGTTTGGGCAATATCCAGGGCTTCCAGGCGTCGTCCTTGCTGTACACCTTGCTGTACACCTTGCTGTACACCTTGTTGTACCCCTTGACGATGTCCCTCCTGCCGCAATCTTTCCGCAATAGTCATTAAACTCTCCTTGTGTTTCGGTGAACGTTTGGCCACATCATCGATAAAATCGTTAAAACGTACCGCATCGCCTGTTTGTAGTATGTAATTAAACAGCCCTTTGATTTGTCTGTCATTAGCGTATCCACTACTTAATAAGCAGGCCATTTGCTCTACCAGTCCCATCAGGTCGCGTTGACGAATATGTTTTTGAATTAACTCCAGCAGCGCCATGCGTCGGTGTTGCATGATTTCATCATCAGGCATGACGGTGACATCAATCAGCGGAAATGCAGAGGCATAAAGCTGCCTTGCCAGGTTGGGATCGGCGAAACAATCCAGCCAACACAGCGAATAGGGATAGGGGCTTTCAATACCATGGTAAAACAACAACGGCACCACCATCGGCAACGTTTTGTATCCGGCATCCAGGTGATTTTGCATTGCGGCAATGGCGTAACGCATCATGCGAAATGCGATCAGTTTGTTTGAGGTGCTTTGATGTTCAATCAGGCAATAGATGTATCCTGGTCCTTGCTCGGTTTTCACCGACCACAGCACGTCAGAGTAGCTTTCACGCAGATCGTCATCAATAAAACTGCTCGACTCCAGCTTGAGGGTTTTCATATCACAGAGCGCGTGAATGGGGGCCGGTAAATGGAACGCAAGAAAATCGCGCGCCGTGTCCGGTTGGCGTAAAAAGAGTTTGAACAGTGCATCGTGTGGGGTGGAACTCTGCTTTTTGCTCATGGCGTTCCTTCACCTGTTGTTTGAATGCCGCGACTCTACGCGCCACTCCACACCTGTGCATTAGCCAGTTTTCATCCCTGCGAGACTCTTTCAGAGGAATTTACGTCGTGCTGCAAGAGTTGCATTTTTATGGAAAGTGGCACGCAAAAAAGCCCGGTAGCAAACGCATACCGGGCTTTTCAAAACAGGTGGTGGAACAATGTTGTGGAACAATGTTAACGCAACGCCCACCACTCACGCAGACAGGCTTTTCCTTCCGGGCAGCTTTTGCAACTGCCGGAGAGGCAGCCGTCAGGTTCTTCCTGAATTCGCACGGCTTTGCCCATACTTTCCAGTTGTTGCAGCATTGCGTTAATCATCGGTTGTGGAGTGTTCAGCGTCTGGCTGATTTGGGCCGCTTCCATACGGCCCCGTAACGCCAGCAAATCACGCACCTGGATGAGCGAAGCCATTGCCGTATCCTTAGTGGCAATCGCCAGAGGTGCTGGCTGCGCAGCAACTGCTTACCGATTTGCGCGTTGCCAGCAGTTCGATATCAACCCGGCTACGCGCGCGACGCAGCAGGCCAATGACCACGATGTTAAACAGGATCACCGCCAGAATGCACACCAGACTGTAGGTTGGGTGCTGGCTGTAGCTGGCAACCTGATAGAACAAGGTGGCGAGCGAGTAAGCGATATTCAGCCCCCACAGGATGGAGAAGCCCATCCAGCCACGGCTTGATTCACGAGCGATGGCGCCCATTACCGAGATGCACGGTACATACAGCAGGACAAAAATCAGATAGCTGTAAGCTGCTGCCGCGCTACCGAATTTTTGATCCATCACGCCCATCGCCCCGGTGCCCATTTCACCGTCGCCTTTGCTGGCTTCAATTGGGTTCATCAGTACGCTAAGGCTAAAGGTGTCTTTCAGACTCTGCCAGGTTTCATCTACCGCGCTGAACAGCTCTTCACCAAGGTTGAATTCCGCCGGATTGAACTCTTCGTCCTGAATATTTTCTGCGGTGTAGAGGGTGTTGAGCGTACCCACCACCACTTCTTTCGCCATGGCACCCGTGAACAGGCCAACCGTTGCCTGCCAGTTATCTTCATGTACACCAATCGGCTTGAAGACCGGGGTGATCACACGGCTGACAGAAGCCAGCGCTGAGTCGTTGATGTTGTCGACGATTTTCCCGCTTAGCGAGAAGCTGTTGAAGGCACTCAGGAAAATACTGACGATGATAATCACTTTACCGGCGCGCAGAACGAAACCTTTCAGACGCTGCCAGGTCTGGATAATCAGGCTCTTAACGTGTGGTACGTGGTATACCGGCAACTCCATGACAAACGGCGTCGCTTCACCGCGCATGATGGTGTATTTGAGCATCAGGCCAGTCAGCACAGCCATCACGATACCCAGCATATACAGTGAGAACACAGCCAGCGCGCCGTTCTGCCCAAAGAACGCAGCCGCAAATACCGCGAAGATTGCCAGACGTGCGCCGCAGGACATAAATGGAGCCATCATGATGGTCATCAGGCGTTCACGCGGTGCATCAAGGGTTCGCGCGCCCATCACCGACGGCACGTTACAACCGAAGCCAACAATCAATGGCACAAAAGATTTACCCGGTAATCCCAACGCCTGCATCAGACGGTCCATCACAAACGCCGCACGCGCCATATATCCGGAGTCTTCCAGGAAGGAGAGGAACAGGTACATCATGCCAATTTGCGGCACCAGTGGCAGAACGGTGTTAATACCACCACCCAAGCCCTGGGCGAGGAAGATAGTCAGCCAGTCCGGGAAGTGGAGTGTGTAACCAATCCACTGAATACCATGTACAAACAGCGCCACGGAACCGACGTCAAACAGCGGTTGTAGCGCCCCGCCGATATTGATAGCCAGCAGGAACATCAGGTACATCACAAAGAGGAAAATCGGCAGACCAAGGAATCGGTTAAGCACGATTTTATCTACGGCAGTGGTGAAACGGCTGGGTTCTGCCGTCAGGGTGTTGCTCACCACATCACAGATGGCGGCAATACACTGGTAACGCGCATCGGCAATGTGTAGCGCCGGATCGTCCATCTCATTACGCAGACGGGCGAGAGCAGCATCCAGATGCTGCGATGCTTCACCAGCGTAGGCGCGGCTGTAAATATCGCCTTCCAACATTTGCAGACCCAGCCAGCGGCGATGTTTCAGCGGGATGTCGGACGGCATCACTTTCGCCAGTGCGTCGGCTTCATTGATTAGCGGTTGGGCGTAATGCACCAGTTCTACATTCTCGTTGGCTTTGTAGCGGTCAATTGCCAGTTTCAGCGCTTCAATACCACGACCACGAGTGGAGACCAGTGGAACCACCGGGCAGCCAAGACGCGCCGCCAGGGCATCAATTTCAATGCGAATATTTTGCTTCTCGGCAATGTCGAGCATGTTCAGCGCCACGATGCACGGAATACCCAGCTCCAGTAGTTGCAGCGTCAGGTAAAGGTTACGTTCAAGGTTAGACGCATCCACCACGTTAATCAGCAGATCGGCATCGCCGCTTAAAATGTAGTGACAGGCGATTTGCTCATCCAGCGAAGTCTGCGAAGAGATGGTGGTCAGAGAATAAGTGCCGGGCAGATCCACCAGGGTGACTTGATGATCGGTAGTGGTGAACTGACCCTCTTTACGTTCGACGGTAACACCAGCCCAGTTTCCTACACGCTGACGAGCCCCGGTGAGCTGGTTAAATAAAGTTGTCTTGCCAGAATTTGGATTACCAATTAAGCCAATGGTTAATTTTTTCATTGTTATTCTCACCGTATTAACAGGAAACCGCTTCCACTTCTAATAAGGCCAGATCTTTTTTCCGTAATACCAGGCTTACACGACGGGTTTCGATATGAATAGGATCACCGAGTGGAGCGACGCGCACCACATTAAAAGAGGAGCCAGGTAACATGCCAAGAGAAAGCAGCTTCTGACGATATGCCGGGCTAATTTCACGGGAAAAGCCAGTGATTTTCCACGCAGTATCTGGGGTGTATTGCATAGGTGCCTACTTGTTTCTCGCTATACTCGTCATAATTCAAATTGCATGTGCTGCGGCTTCGGTCGCTCACCCCAGTTACTTACTGGGGTAAGTACCTGGGGACTCTCTCACTTGCCGCCTTCCTGCAACTCGAATTATTTAGAGTAAAACTGGTTAACTACCTCATGGGGCGTTTGACAGCGACATGAGACCAGATGATTCGCCAACGAAGGAGAGATTAAATAATCAACAGTACAATGATAATGAGAATGGTTTCTATCAGCAATACTTAAAATGTGTGCGAATGTTGGTTTAGATAATAATTTGCGCCAATGTTGATGTGGCTCAAGGTTATATCAGAGCAAAAATATAATTCGGAGGGCGAATTATTATGGCTGCTTAATGTTTTATTAAGGTTTCAATTGTTAATGATGTGATAAATATTAGCGGAATATATTGTGGTTTTGGCTGTGGAATAAAAATACCGGAGCCAGGCAAGTGCACGGATGGTCCCCTCGCCCCATCGGGGAGAGGGCTAGGGAGAGGGGGGAAAGTTGTGCCTGTTTTGACCCGTAAGCGAGTTTGTCAGCAATCTCAAATGCCGGAGATGTTCTCCGGCACTTTTATGTCAGTTAAGGCGTTTATTGCCAGATGCGGCGTGAACGCCTTATCTGGCCTACGAACCCGTGCAAAGCTGAACCGTAGGCCAGTCGGGTGTTTAACGTTTTTTGCCCATCGCCGCTGCCAGCGCATCCATCATCGCGCTGTTACCGGCAGGCTGCGTTTCACGGCCACGCGGTTTTGCTGCCGGGCGGTTGTTTTGCGGACGATCGTTACCGCCGCCACGACGGACGTTGGTTTCACCAGGCTGTTCGTCCAGACGCATGGTCAGGGCGATACGTTTACGCTGGAGATCCACTTCCAGCACTTTCACCTTCACAATGTCACCCGCTTTCACCACGGTGTGCGGATCTTCCACAAACTTATTCGACAGGGAAGAGATGTGAACCAGACCGTCCTGATGTACGCCGATATCGACAAACGCGCCAAAGTTGGTGACGTTGGTGACTGCACCTTCGAGGATCATACCCGGTTGCAGGTCGTTCATTGTCTCGACGCCATCGGCAAACTGAGCGGTTTTAAATTCCGGACGCGGGTCGCGACCCGGTTTTTCCAGCTCTTTGATAATGTCGGTTACCGTCGGCACACCGAATTTCTCATCGGTAAAGTCAGAGGCTTTCAGGTTACGCAGTTCGCTGCTGTTACCCATCAGATCTTTCAGTGCCTGTTGCGTTGCCGCCAGAATGCGTTCGACCACCGGATAGGCTTCCGGGTGAACGGTAGACGCGTCCAGCGGGTTATCGCCGTGGTTAATACGCAGGAAGCCCGCACACTGCTCGAAGGCTTTAGGCCCTAAACGGCTAACTTTTAACAATTGCTGACGGTTTTTGAATTGCCCATTCTCATCGCGCCAGGCAACGATGTTTTGTGCCATCATGCGCGTCAGACCCGCCACGCGAGTTAACAGCGGAACAGAAGCGGTGTTGAGATCGACGCCAACGGCGTTTACGCAGTCTTCCACCACTGCATCCAGTTTGCGAGCCAGTTGTGTCTGGCTGACGTCATGCTGATACTGACCCACGCCGATGGATTTCGGATCGATTTTCACCAGCTCCGCCAGCGGATCTTGCAAACGACGGGCGATAGATACCGCGCCACGCAGAGAAACATCGAGATCCGGGAACTCCTGTGCTGCCAGTTCGGAAGCAGAGTAAACCGATGCGCCTGCTTCGCTGACGATCACTTTTTGCGCCGTCACTTTCGGGAACTGCTTCTGAACGTCGAGATAGAAACGCTCGGTTTCGCGGGAAGCCGTACCGTTACCAATCGCCACCAGTTCAACGTTATGTTTTTCGCACAGAGCAGCAACGGTCATCGCTGCTTTTGCGGCCTGCCCGGTGTGCGGATAAATGGTGTCGGTTGCCACCAGTTTACCGGTCGCATCGACTACCGCTACTTTTACCCCGGTACGCAGACCCGGATCGAGACCCATCGTCGCACGCAGCCCGGCAGGAGCCGCCATCAGCAGATCATGCAGGTTACGGGCAAAAACGTTGATTGCTTCATCTTCTGCGCGTTCGCGCACGGTGCCCATCAGTTCGGTTTCCAGATGCATCAGCACCTTGATGCGCCAGGTCCAGCTCACCACGCCCTTGCGCCAGCTATCCGCCGGAGCATTGTTCAGGCGCAGGCCGAGGTGATCCATAATGATTTGTTCGCAATAGCTCTCTTTCGGTGGCTCGTCGAACTGCGGATCGGCATTCAGCGAAAGCTGGAGTACGCCTTCATTACGCCCACGGAACATCGCCAGCGCGCGGTGAGAGGGCACCGTTGACAGCGGTTCGTGATGATCGAAATAGTCGCGAAATTTTGCCCCTTCCTCTTCTTTACCGCTCACTACGGTTGAGACCAGATGTGCGTTCTTCCACAGATAATCACGCACTTTCGCCAACAGGGCGGCATCTTCGGCAAAACGTTCCATCAGTATATAGCGCGCGCCGTCCAGCGCGGCTTTGGTATCCGCTACGCCTTTATCAGCATCAACAAATTGCGCAGCGGCAATTTCCGGCGTTTGCGATGGATCGTTCCACAACAGGTCAGCTAACGGCTCAAGACCTGCTTCAATGGCGATTTGCCCACGGGTGCGGCGTTTAGGTTTATAGGGCAGATAGAGGTCTTCGAGTTCGGTTTTGCTTAAAGTGGCGTTGATGGCATTCGCCAGCTCATCGGTGAGTTTACCTTGCTCAGAAATGGACTTGAGGATCGCCTGACGTCTCTCTTCCAGCTCGCGCAAATATCCCAGACGCGTTTCCAGATTACGCAACTGCGTGTCATCCAGACCGCCGGTGATTTCCTTACGATAACGTGCGATAAACGGCACGGTATTCCCTTCGTCAAGCAGGCGAACGGCGGCTTCAACCTGTTCCGGGCGCGCCTGAATTTCACCCGCAATAATGCGGCAGAACGAATCATTCATCATGGTTTGAGTTCATCTTTTCGGATCAAAAATCAGGGGATAGTTATACGGACTGGCTGGCAAAAATGCCAGCCATCGGCAGGAGGTTAAGACTCTTCCTTACGGTTTCACATACTCGATGGCATTAACATACCAGCTCGCTTCCCCGGCAGGGGTATTCACCACCGCCAGATCGCCAACCTCTTTTTTCAGCAATGCGCGGGCCATTGGGGAATCAATAGAGATGTAATCTTTACGGCCAAAAATTTCATCGTAGCCGACGATACGAAAACGGTGGGTAACACCATCGTCGTTTTCAATCTCCACCCACGCGCCAAAGAACACTTTGCCTTCCTGCTGCGGGGAATAATCGACGATTTTGAGATTTTCCATGCATTTAGTGAGGTAGCGCACGCGGCGGTCGATTTCACGCAGGCGCTTTTTATTATACTGATAGTCAGCATTTTCGCTGCGGTCGCCCAGACTTGCAGCCCAGGTCACCTTTTTTGTGACCTCGGGGCGTTCTTCACGCCAGAGATAATTGAGCTCTTGTTTGAGTTTTTCATACCCTTCCCGGGTAATCAGGGGCGTTTTCATCTCGTTGATTCCCTTTGTCTGTTTGATAATGCGCACATTGGGTATAACGTGATCATATCAACAGAATCAATAATGTTCCGCCGAATAAATTGTATACTTAAACTGCTGTTTAATATGCTTTGTAACAATTTAGGCTGAAATTTATACCAGATTTAGCTGGTGACGAACGTAAGCTTTTTTAAGAATACACGCTTACAAATTGTTGCGAACCTTTGGGAGTATAAACAATGCAAGAGAACTACAAGATTCTGGTGGTCGATGACGACATGCGCCTGCGCGCGCTGCTGGAGCGTTATCTCACCGAACAAGGCTTCCAGGTTCGAAGCGTCGCTAATGCAGAACAGATGGATCGCCTGCTCACCCGTGAATCTTTCCATCTTATGGTACTGGATTTGATGTTACCTGGTGAAGATGGCTTGTCGATTTGCCGACGTCTTCGTAGCCAGAGTAACCCGATGCCGATCATTATGGTGACGGCGAAAGGGGAAGAAGTTGACCGTATCGTTGGCCTGGAGATTGGCGCTGACGATTACATTCCGAAACCGTTTAACCCACGTGAACTGCTGGCTCGTATTCGTGCGGTACTGCGTCGTCAGGCGAACGAGTTGCCGGGCGCGCCGTCGCAGGAAGAAGCGGTAATTGCTTTCGGTAAGTTCAAACTTAACCTCGGTACGCGCGAAATGTTCCGTGAAGATGAGCCGATGCCGCTCACCAGCGGTGAATTTGCGGTACTGAAGGCGCTGGTCAGTCATCCGCGTGAGCCGCTCTCCCGCGATAAATTGATGAACCTTGCCCGTGGACGTGAATATTCCGCAATGGAACGCTCCATCGACGTGCAGATCTCGCGTCTGCGCCGCATGGTGGAAGAAGATCCGGCGCACCCACGTTACATTCAGACCGTCTGGGGTCTGGGCTACGTCTTCGTGCCGGACGGTTCTAAAGCATGAGGCGATTGCGCTTCTCGCCACGAAGTTCATTTGCCCGCACGTTATTGCTCATCGTCACCTTGCTGTTCGTCAGCCTGGTGACGACTTACCTGGTGGTACTGAACTTCGCGATTTTGCCGAGCCTTCAGCAGTTTAATAAAGTCCTCGCATACGAAGTACGTATGTTGATGACCGACAAACTGCAACTGGAGGACGGCACGCAGTTGGTTGTGCCTCCCGCTTTTCGTCGGGAGATCTACCGTGAGCTGGGGATCTCTCTCTATTCCAACGAAGCTGCCGAAGAGGCAGGGCTGCGTTGGGCGCAACACTATGAATTCTTAAGCCATCAGATGGCGCAGCAACTGGGCGGTCCGACGGAAGTTCGCGTCGAGGTCAACAAAAGCTCGCCTGTCGTCTGGCTGAAAACCTGGCTGTCGCCCAATATCTGGGTGCGTGTGCCGCTGACCGAAATTCATCAGGGTGATTTCTCCCCGCTGTTCCGCTATACGCTGGCGATAATGCTGTTGGCGATAGGCGGCGCGTGGCTGTTTATTCGTATTCAGAACCGACCGTTAGTCGATCTCGAACATGCGGCTTTGCAGGTGGGTAAGGGGATTATTCCTCCGCCGCTGCGTGAATATGGTGCTTCGGAGGTGCGTTCGGTTACCCGTGCCTTCAACCATATGGCGGCTGGCGTCAAGCAACTGGCGGATGACCGCACGTTGTTGATGGCAGGGGTGAGTCATGACCTGCGCACGCCGCTGACGCGTATTCGCCTGGCAACGGAGATGATGAGTGAGCAGGATGGCTACCTGGCGGAATCGATCAACAAGGATATCGAAGAGTGCAATGCCATCATTGAGCAATTTATCGACTATCTACGTACCGGGCAGGAGATGCCGATGGAGTTGGCCGATCTTAATGCCGTGCTTGGTGAGGTGATTGCTGCGGAAAGTGGCTATGAGCGGGAAATTGAAACCGCGCTTGAGCCGGGCAGCATTGAAGTAAAAATGCATCCGCTCTCCATCAAACGCGCAGTGGCAAATATGGTGGTGAACGCCGCCCGTTACGGCAATGGCTGGATTAAAGTCAGTAGCGGTACGGAGCCGAATCGCGCCTGGTTCCAGGTGGAAGATGATGGTCCTGGTATTGAACCAGAGCAGCGTAAGCACTTATTCCAGCCGTTTGTCCGCGGCGACAGCGCGCGCACCATTAGCGGAACGGGGTTAGGGCTGGCAATTGTGCAGCGTATCATCGATAACCATAACGGGATGCTGGAGCTCGGCACCAGCGAGCGAGGCGGGCTTTCCATTCGCGCCTGGTTGCCTGTACCGGTCACGCGAGCGCAGGGCACGACAAAAGAAGGGTAAAAAAATGGGAGGCGATGAGCCTCCCGTTTTTTTCGCTTCTAATACATTATGCTCACAACACGAGAATATAGACTCATCGTGTTGATAAGATTATTCAACTTCCATATTGCTACTTACATTGCAAAAACCAACTTGATGAAGGTGAGCTATTTCACGAACTTTTTTCAATGCGTCATCTGCTACAGACCAGCTAAATGCCATATAGATAATATTTTTTCCAATTGAATAGTCGGTCAAATAAACATCTAATCCTGACTCATCCAGCTTATCGAACTGTTCGTCATCGGGGGCATCCGGCCCATTTAAATTAGGGAAGGTTTGAATCAGAGTTGAGTAAAAATTTCTAAGGGCGGGGCTGCTTATTTCTGAATTATTGTAGTCGTGTTGTTCACTCCACGAAGTTTGCTTCTCATACCATTCCATAAAAACAGCCGGATCTTGTGGGGCTGCACTACGTTCAAACACCATTAAATCGTAGCTCATTGATGCTTCCTTTCTACTATAAAAAATCCCCCGTATCTTGCGAAACGGGGGCTTTTGTCTCTTAACTTAACTGATTACAGCTTCGGGCCAGCAGCGACCAGCGCGGCACCCGCAGGGGTGTCGGTGTATTTATCGAAGTTGTCGATAAACAGTTTCGCCAGCGTTTCAGCTTTTTCCTGCCACTGTTCCGGAGAGGCGTAGGTGTTACGCGGATCGAGGATCTTCGTGTCTACGCCCGGCAGCTCGGTTGGGATCGCCAGGTTAAACATCGGCAGGGTGAAGGTTTCTGCGTTATCCAGCGAACCGTTCAGGATGGCATCGATAATGGCGCGGGTATCTTTAATGGAGATACGTTTGCCAGTGCCGTTCCAGCCGGTGTTAACGAGATATGCCTGCGCACCCGCCGCCTGCATACGTTTCACCAGCACTTCTGCGTACTGAGTCGGGTGCAGCGACAGGAATGCCGCGCCGAAACAGGCAGAGAAGGTTGGCGTCGGTTCGGTGATGCCACGCTCAGTACCGGCCAGTTTGGCGGTGAAGCCTGAGAGGAAGTGGTACTGGGTTTGATCGGCAGTCAGGCGAGAAACCGGCGGCAGTACGCCAAAAGCATCTGCGGTCAGGAAGATCACTTTAGTCGCGTGGCCCGCTTTGGAGACTGGCTTAACGATGTTTTCGATATGATAGATCGGATAAGAAACGCGGGTATTCTCGGTTTTTGAACCATCATCAAAGTCGATAGTGCCATCTTCACGCACGGTGACGTTTTCCAGCAGCGCATCGCGACGGATGGCGTTGTAGATTTCGGGTTCTGCTTCTTTCGACAGCTTGATGGTTTTCGCGTAGCAGCCGCCTTCGAAGTTAAATACGCCGTCATCATCCCAGCCGTGCTCGTCATCGCCAATCAGGCGACGTTTCGGGTCGGTGGAAAGGGTGGTTTTACCGGTGCCGGAAAGGCCGAAGAACACCGCAACATCGCCTTTCTCGCCAACGTTGGCGGAGCAGTGCATGGAGGCAATGCCTTTCAGTGGCAGCAGGTAGTTCATCATTGAGAACATCCCTTTCTTCATCTCACCGCCGTACCAGGTGCCACCAATCAACTGCATGCGCTCAGTCAGGTTAAACGCAACGAAGTTTTCAGAGTTCAGACCCTGTTCTTTCCACTGCGGGTTGGTGCACTTCGCGCCGTTCATGACGATAAAGTCTGGTTTGAAATCTTCCAGCTCTTCATCACTCGGGCGAATAAACATGTTCTTGACGAAATGCGCCTGCCAGGCCACTTCGGTGATGAAACGCACGGAAAGGCGAGTGTCCGGGTTAGCGCCACAGAAAGCGTCAACGACAAACAGGCGTTTGCCGGAAAGCTGTTTGGTCACCAGGCCTTTCAGATGCTGCCAGGTTTCCGGAGAGAGAGGTTTGTTGTCGTTCTTACCTTTGCCTTTGTCGGCCCACCAGAAGGTATCGCGGGTAGTATCGTCACGGACGATATACTTATCTTTTGGTGAGCGGCCGGTGAAGATCCCGGTATCGACGGCAACAGCACCCAGGTTAGTTAACACCCCGCGCTCATAACCGGTCAGGTTTGGATCAAGCTCTTCCTGATACAACAGATCATAGCTTGGGTTGTAAACGATATCATGTACGTCACTGATACCATAAGCCTCGAGTTCTTGCGGGGTCAAACCATTGTTAACGCGCATTTCACTGCTCCTTAGCCAATATGTATTGCCTGAATAGTAAAGTCTTTTTGGGGGTGTTAACCGCGACAAGGCTCATAGATTTACGTATCTGGAGAAATTCATATTTGACAAAAAACTCCGTGATTCCTGTCACGAAACGGTTGCTATTATCGCAGAAATAGCATTCCCGGTGTGGAAAATGTTCTTAAAAGGTTAAAAATTGGTTTATATGGCAGGGATATTGTGAGCGTAATCGCATTCATTTATGAAACTGATGAAAATTCAATAGATAAAGTATCGATTCACCACGCTAACTTTTTTTGATTATTTTCTGAAAAAAGCAAATTAGTCCTGCCTGGATGCGATAATTAACTCTCCTTTCGAATCTGGATACCAACATGGACAACGTTGAACTTTCACCCGTAACACGCTGGGGAATGGTTGCTACCGGATTACTCCAGGGGCTGGTTTGCTACTTGCTGATAACCTGGCTTGCCGGAAAAAATAACAGTTGGATTGTCTATGGTGTGCCTGCGACCCTGGCGCTTTCATCTGTTTTACTCTTCACCGTGGTGTCCTTCAAACAGAAGCGACTTTGGGGATGGTTGGCGATAGTGTTGATTGCCACTCTCGGGATGAGCGGCTGGCTGAAGTGGCAAATTGATGGCATGAGTCCCTGGAGAGCGGAAAAGGCGCTTTGGGATTTTGGTTGTTATCTGCTGTTGATGGGAGTGATGTTGCTGCCGTGGATACAACAGAGCCTGCGTGTGCACAATGACATTACCCGCTATAGCTATTTTTACCAGTCGGTATGGCATAACGTACTTGTATTATTAGTGATTTTTATCACCAATGGCCTGACGTGGCTGGTGCTTTTACTGTGGAGTGAGTTATTTAAACTTGTTGGCATCACGTTTTTCAAAACGCTCTTTTTTTCATCCGACTGGTTTATTTATCTTACGCTTGGGCTGGTTACTGCGCTGGCGGTGATCCTGGCGCGGACACAGTCACGTTTAATTGACTCAATTCAAAAGTTGTTCACGTTAATTGCCACGGGTTTACTGCCGTTGGTGTCATTGCTGACGCTGCTGTTTATTATCACCCTGCCGTTTGCGGGCCTGAATGCGATTTCTCGCCATATCTCTGCCGCCGGGTTGCTTTTGACGCTGGCCTTTTTGCAACTGCTTTTAATGGCCGTTGTCCGCGATCCGCAAAAAGCATCAATTCCCTGGGCTGGCCCGTTGCGTTACCTGATTAAAACCGCTCTGCTGGTTACGCCGCTGTATGTGCTGATCGCCGCCTGGGCGTTATGGTTGCGGGTTGCTCAGTACGGCTGGACTGCCGAACGCTTGCATGGTGCGCTGGCTGTGGTGGTGTTACTGGTTTGGTCGCTGGGATATTTTGTCAGTATTGTCTGGCGTAAAGGGCAAAATCCCCTTGTTCTTCAGGGTAAAGTGAATCTTGCGGTTTCGTTGCTGGTGCTGGTGATACTGGTATTGCTTAATTCTCCAGTGCTGGACAGTATGCGCATTAGCGTGAACAGTCATATGGCGCGTTATCAGAGCGGCAAAAACACGCCAGACCAGGTGAGTATCTACATGCTCGAACAGAGCGGTCGCTATGGACGTGCGGCGCTCGAGTCGCTGAAAAGCGATGTCGAGTATATGAAAGACCCGAAACGCAGACGGAGTCTGCTTATGGCGTTTGATGGAGTCCAGCGTCTTCAGCAGCGGATATCGGAAAAAGCATTAGCCGATAATGTATTAATTGCCCCAGGTTCTGGCAAACCGGATGCGACATTCTGGTCGGCAGTGATGAAAAATCTCTATAACGCGATGATATGTATTGAAAAAGACGCCTGTGTACTGGTTGAGCAAGATCTGAATAGTGATGGCAGGGCAGAGGGGATTCTTTTCGCTTTTAATAGTGAAAGATATATTGTTTATGGCTTTGATCCTGACAAGAAAGAATGGCAAGAGCTTACGATGAGTTTACTTCCGCGCGAAATAACGAAAGAAAAATTACTCACTGCTGCGAAGGAGGGAAAACTGGGGACGAAGCCTAAAGCGTGGCGCGATCTTACGGTGGATGGTGAAACGCTGGATTTGAATCTGAATGAGTGACAACGCGCATCTGATTTTTGCCGGATTCGGTGCGAACGCCTTATCTGACCTACAATAACTTGCGATTTATACCGTAGGCCTGATAAGCGCAGCGCATCAGGCTATTAAGACAAAAAATCCGGCAGAGTTGTCTCTGCCGGATTTACTAATTAATGAACCTGCGGGTCTGCCGGAGATGCGTTGTTGCGGATCCCGGCAATATCCATCGCATTGAACACATAGTGGTTACCACAGTAATCACAATGCATGTCAATTTCGCCTTCTTCCGCCAGGATGCTATCTACTTCTTCATCCGGCAGCGTTTTCAGCGCGTCGGCGCAACGTTCACGCGAGCAGGTGCATTTGAACTCAACATCCTGCGGATCGTAAACCGTCACTTCTTCTTCGTGATACAAACGCCACAAAACCTCGTTTGCCGGTAAGGTCAGCAGTTCTTCGGTTTTGATGGTTTCGGTCAGTGTCGCCAGGTGATTGAAGTCATCCTGCTGGGCATTTTGCGCAGGCATCACCTGCAACAGCATGCCGCCAGCGGCAGGCTTACCATCTACTTCGCCGGTGCGAATAAACAGGCGCGTCGGCAACTGTTCAGAACGCATAAAGTAATCTTCCAGGCAAGCTGCCAGGGTATCACCTTCCAGACCAACGACGCCCTGATAGCGTTCGCCTTCGCTCGGCGTAATGGTAATTACCACATAACCGTTACCGACCAGCGTTTTCAGATCGGCATTTTCTGGAATTTCGCCCTGCACGCGTGCGACGCCGCGCATCTGTTGTTTGTTGTTTCCGTTGATGACCGCCAGATTCATCGGGCCGTCGCCTTGTAGTTGCACGGTGATATCACCATCAAACTTCAGTGTAGCGGTCAGCAGGCTGGTTGCGACCAGCAGTTCTGCCAGCACGTTTTTCACCGGCTGCGGATAATCGTGATTCTCAAGGATCTGTTGCAGGGTTTCCGAAACGGTTACCAGTTCGCCGCGCACGGCAAAGTTTTCAAACAGATAGCGATGTAATTGGTCATGTTGCGGCATAATCATCTCTCTTGCAGGTGACAGTTATTCACTGTCGCCGTGTTTAAATCGTAACAGGTCGCGGCGCTCTTTTTTGTCCGGGCGTCGGTCCGGGTGCGGCATGGTTAAGGCATTAAGTTTACGTGCCAGCGCCATTTTTTCGCGTTTCTCTACACTTTCCGCAGTCTCTTCATACAGCAAGACCGCCTCGCTGGCGGGGCGACGCTGCTCAGTAATCGCCTTCACAATTACTGTTCGCTCGTCATTTCCCTGGCGCAGTGTGAGCGTGGCATTCAGTTCGACGACTTTACTCGGCTTGCTGCGCTGCCCGTTGTAATGCACCTTACCGCCTTCAATCATTTCGCGGGCCAGCGCGCGGGTTTTATAAAAACGGGCGGCCCATAGCCATTTATCCAGTCGAACCTCAACAGCAGGTTTTTCTTTCATGGCGTCTCCTTCACATTAGCGAGGGGATCAGGCGGCGGTAGTCATTCAGTGACGGATGGCGCTCATACTGTTTTTCAGCAATCCCTGAGTCGGGATTAGTAACGCCGAGGCAGTAACGAATACCAAATTGCGCGGCAGCGTCGAGAATCGCTTCGCTGTCATCAATAAACAGCGTTCTTTCAGCTTTCAGACCCGTAGCTTCGGCCACCGCATGCCATAACCGCTGATCCTCTTTCGGATAACCAAATGTGTGGGTGGAAAGTAATAAATCAAGGTGTGCGTCCAGACCGGTATGCTCGAGTTTTACCGCCAGATTGTGCGGATGGGCGTTAGTGAGCAAAATTCGCCGCTTGCCGCTGGCTTTCAGAGCTTCAAGAAACGGAATTGTATCTTCACGCAGCACGGCGCGTGGCCCCATTTCGGTGGTCATCGCGCAAATATCCAGGCCCAGTTGCTCACTCCAGTAATCAAGACAGTACCAGTTTAGCGTATGCTGCACGTCGTGATATTGCTGGCGCATATATTCCATCGCTTCTTGTGGCGTGACACCGTTCTGCGCGCCCCAGGTTTCGGGCACCAGCTTTTGCCAGAAATAGTTATCGAAAGCGAGGTCGAGCAGTGTGCCGTCCATATCCAGCAGAACGGTGTCTACGTCCTGCCAGGCAATGTTGATATGCATGGGGGAATCTCCAGAGTGAAGCAATTTGCGCGACAGGGTAGCATAACCTGCCGCGCAAACGTGTTATTCGATGAGGCTTTCTGAAGATGTCAGCAGTTTCGAATTCAGGCAGTTTTCGTAGTATTCCTGAATTTTTAGCATACGGGTACGGTGACGCTGGCATCGCCGCCAGGCCTGCACGCCATTATAGATGGCGCTGCCCAGCATCGTTAGCAACAGCAATGTCGTGCCCAGATAGCGCCACAGTCCGGAGCGATCCGGGATGGGGTGCAGGCCGATATGCTGCGTGCCGTTGGCGTCGGTGAAAATTTTGGTGACGATCCCCTCGGCGTTAAAAGGCGTATGCATCAACATTTGTGCCAGCTTCTGGAAGGCGTTCCACTGCTCTTGTGGTGGATAATCATAAAGCGAAACCGCAGGCCACGGTTGATCGACTAAATCACTGCCTTCGTCGCTGACAATCAGGAATCCTCCCGGTGCCGGGCTATTCAGTGATTGCGCCGCTCGCGCCGTTTCATGAGTGATGAATGGTGCTGTAGAGGTTTCCACCAGGTTATCGAGTGATTCTGCACTCACCGGACGGAGTAACACATTGACACCGTCGAGTTTTCCGGCGTTGGCGCGTTTTACCAGTGCGTCCCAGTCCTTACTGTTGCCGAGATTTACCAGCGCATTTTTCAACCGTACACAATCATCTTTGGCAGCACAGAGATCAGCCGTCTTCAGCACAATGTCGCCAAAGTCATCAAGCAGTACCATGCCGGATTTCTGAATTGCTGAACGCAATGAGGCGCTGACGCGAGATTCATCATCCGGTTTCGGGTGCAACTGGCGGTTTACTGCCTCGGTCAGTGCCGTGGCCTTGTTGACCAGTTCAGACTCTGGTAATGGCAATGAACGGGCGTCATTCCAGATGATCTGCGAGCAGTCAAATGGCAAAAACGGTGAATTAGTTTTCGCGCTCCAGGTGCCGGAAGTGCGGATATTACACATCCCTGTACCGCTAAGACGTAAGGTATCGCCTACACGTACTCCGGCATCTGCCAGTTGTTTAACGCTGGTGGCCTCAATGGTCTGCGCGCCTTTCATCCAGGAGAGGGTGAATTTCAGCGGCATATCCAGCGGGATCCAGAACAGCAGCATAAACAGCACCAGCAGCGATCCGGCAGCGATAACCGTACTGCGTAGCCAGTGTTGCAGCGGGAAGTTTTTCACTTCGTCATGCAGCGAAAGATAGCGTCCCTGGCGTACCACATGCCGATCAAGGTAGATATCGATATCCGTTTGCTGCCCCAGATCCTGGGCAATATAAGGCTGCCAGTGCGCGGGATAGACCAGGTCGATAATACCGAGCGAGATATTGTTGATTTGTTCCTGATCGTTTTCGCCAAATAATCCCCAACGACGCGGCGTACCACGCAGACAGTGGATCTCCCGCAGGGATGATTTTGCCGGCGGTGCAAATAGCCCCCACAGGCCTGCTCCCAGCAGCAGTAATGCGCCACCAGCCAGCCACGGAACAAAGACATCCGGGGTAATCAGGCAGAAAAAGAACATCAGGAAGGAGGCGACAATCAGTAACGCTTCACGCAGCCCACGCGGGCGACTAAGCGCATACTCTTCGTGCGTTTCTTTGCGAATATTGAGTAATTCAATTTGTTCGCTTTCTTCTCCGCGAATCGATGCCTGCGTTGATGGAATAGGTTGTAACGTGTAACCACGAGTCTCCTGCATATACTCTTGCAGCGTATGGCCGTTGAGTGAAATGACTAATGGGAGTGAGTCGGTATAAATCAGTTCAACGGTGTTTTCGTCGTTGATGTACTGCTCCCAGAAAGGCGGCAGGTGGACTTCTACCGAGTCAAGGTAGTAGCGCCATTTATTGGGATCGTCGGTAGAGATGCCATAACGTGTGATAGCGTGCGTCAACATCATGACGTTGTTGCTTTCGGCGTTCAGGGTCAGAGAAACAGGAGCCGTGCTGGCACCCGTTGGGCCGGGAACCTGCAAAACCTGCGTCAGACTGTCGAGATAATTTTCAACGGCGCTACGTTCTTCAGAAGAGAGTTTGCGCGTTTGCGCATCAGCGAAGGCGTTAGCCCAGGACAGTGGACGTCGCCTGGAGCGTACTTTTATCAGCCATCCTGCAAGTAGTGAGCAGGCCAGCAAAGCAGCTAAAAAAATCACAATGGTGCTCATGCTTTCCCCATCTTACTTAATTTGTCAGGTGTGGTTAGTCGCATCCTGGACACAATATAGGATTCTGCGGTTGGCTATCGGCAAGCGTGGAGTTGAACTTGAGCATCATTAAGCGCATCCCAGTAACCGCTGATCATAGCAAACCCTCTGAGGGCGGAATATCAGCAAATTCCTGGACTTATTTCAACCTATTGACTTTTTATTTGATTTGAGAATGATTATTTATTAGGTTACGTAAATGTAAATAACATGCAATTCACATTGCCGAAAGCGTGTCCGATATCGCACAATAACTGCTGATTTCACAGCATAGATTCCACGATGAGCAAATCATTACAAAAACCCACCATTCTGAATGTTGAAACTGTAGCCCGTTCCCGATTGTTTACCGTCGAAAGCGTGGATCTGGAGTTCAGCAACGGCGTGCGGCGTGTTTATGAACGAATGCGTCCAACCAACCGGGAAGCCGTGATGATTGTGCCGATTGTGGACGATCACCTGATTTTGATCCGCGAATACGCAGTGGGAACTGAATCCTACGAGTTAGGATTTTCGAAAGGGTTAATTGACCCCGGTGAAAGTGTCTATGAAGCCGCTAACCGCGAGCTAAAAGAAGAAGTGGGATTTGGTGCGAACGATCTGACTTTCTTGAAGAAGCTCAGCATGGCACCGTCTTACTTTTCCAGCAAAATGAATATCGTGGTGGCGCAGGATCTCTACCCGGAATCGCTGGAAGGCGATGAGCCAGAGCCGCTACCGCAGGTTCGCTGGCCGCTGGCGCATATGATGGATTTGCTCGAAGAGCCTGACTTCAATGAAGCGCGCAATGTCAGTGCGCTGTTCCTCGTGCGCGAGTGGTTGAAGGGGCAGGGGCGGTTGTAAAGCCCCTGGTTATGCAGGCTGGCGTGACTGGGCGAGTTTTTCGTGAATAAACGCCAGTGCTTCCTCTTCTTTATCACTCAGCCATATAAAACTTGACTTGTTCATAACCAATACAAATATATCTTTATAGGGGATAAGGTCATTTATCTCTGACCAGACACAAAAGCTGTGGGTGCCAGATTTTTTCCAGCATTTAACACCAGTCTCATCGATTTTAAAGTTCAATCCTTCCTTCATTGCTGTTTGATTGTAGAGAGCAGATTGCGCTTTCTTCAGTTTATGTCTTGTCCAGTAGGTCTTTACTGAAAAAAACATACCATGTAGCCAAAATACGATAATTAATACTTTGTTTTTGTTGAGTATAAACAGAAGGTCATCGGTGATGTTATTCCAGACTGATAATTCAATTTCTATATTAAATATCCCTAAAATCACGAGAGATGCAGGGAATAGCAAGAAAAACGTGACAGCAATGATGTCATAGAGAGTCGCTTTGTGCAGGCGTGGCACTTTATCTGGATGATATCTTCGTAGAACAAGGCCATTGATGGTTAGAAAATCAGTCTGGTTGAGGCTGAACGGGGCATATTGCCTGGTGAACTGACGACTGATTTCGCTGCAATTCTCTGAAAGAGAAGGGGAGTGAATTTCCATTTTCGTTGATATCTTCCATAGTAAAAAAGCCCGGCAACATTAACGCTGCCGGGCGTCGTTTTTAGAACAATTCCTGCGCCTCACCATTATCAATAATGGTTGTACCTACCTCGCGCACCGCCTGCTGTGTAGGCTGCGTACCTTCGATGAAATACTCTTCGCGGCTGTTACCGCCGCTGGCCAGTTGCCCGGTGCTGCGATCGATATTCACCGTCACAATGCCTGGTGGCGGTGTTAACGGTTGTTCCGGCACGCCTTCCAGCACGGCTTTCATATAAGCATCCCATGCTGGCTGCGCGCTCTTCGCTCCACCTTCATAACCCGAGATCTGATCTTTAATCGCGCCGGAAGCCGTGGTGTGGCCGAGATTGCGGCGGTGATCGTCAAAGCCAATCCATACCGAGGTCACAACGCCTGGACCGTAACCCGAAAACCACGCATCTTTCGAGCTGTTGGTTGTCCCGGTTTTCCCGCCAATATCATGACGTTGTAAATCACGGCCTGCGCGCCAGCCGGTGCCCTGCCAACCTGGTTCACCAAAGATATTGGTGTTCAGGGCGCTCTTAATCAGGAATGCCAGCGGTGTGCTGATGACGTGCGGTGCGTACTCTGGCGCGCCAGTCTTCGCCACTAATGTCTGATTAGCCTGCTCCAGTTGCGGCATTGGAACGGAAACATTCTGCTGCGAGCGAGAGGTAGCAACATCTTCAACGTCGCTATTTTCCAGCACGTTCGATTTTTGCGTATCACCGTAAATCACCGGAATATCACATTCCGGGCAGGCTACTTTCGGTTTAGCTTCGAAAATTACGCCACCCTGGTCGTTTTCAATTTTGCTGATAAACCAGGGGTCAACCAGGAAGCCACCATTAGCCATCACTGCGTACCCACGCGCCACCTGTAGCGGCGTGAAGGAAGCAGAACCCAGCGCCAGCGATTCAGTGTGGACAATGTTTTGTGCCGGGAAGCCGAAGCGCTGCAAATACTCTGCGGCATAGTCCACGCCCATCGCACGCATCGCTCGTACCATTACCACGTTTTTCGACTGACCCAGCCCCTGGCGTAAACGGATTGGACCGGCATACTGCGGTGGTGAGTTTTTCGGCTGCCAGTCAGAACCCGCGCCTGCATCCCAGCGGGAAATCGGCACATCGTTCAACATACTTGCCAGCGTCAGACCTTTATCCATCGCTGCGGTGTAGAGGAAAGGCTTGATATTCGAACCAACCTGACGCAGCGCCTGGGTGGCGCGGTTAAATTTGCTCTGGTTGAAGTCAAAGCCACCAACCAGCGCCATAACCGCGCCGTTTTGTGGATTGATAGATACCAGCGCAGAGTTCACTTCCGGCACCTGTGCCAGCCACCAGGCATCGCCCATCTGGCGAACCCAGATTTGCTGACCTGTTTGCACAACATCGCTCACTTTACGCGGCGTCGGTCCCTGCTGAGTATCTGAACGATAAGGCCGCGCCCAGCGCACTCCTTCCATTCGCAGCGTTACAGATGTTCCGTCCGCCAGCATTGCTGTCGCTTCCTGCGGGTTGGCGCGGGTGACCGCGGCAGGCAGCAGCGGACCATAGGTCGGCAGCGCCTTCAGCGTATCGGTAATCTTTTTGTCATCCCACGCTGACTCACCTGCTTTCCACAGCACATTGGCTGGGCCGCGATAGCCATGACGCATGTCGTAGTCCAGAACGTTATTACGTACAGCTTGCTGTGCGGCCTGCTGCACTTTGCGGGTAATGGTAGTGTAAATGCGATAACCGTCTTCATAAGCGCTTTCGCCGTAACGGTTATACATCTCCTGGCGTACCATTTCGGTGAGATACGGCGCTGAGAAGGCGATCTCCGGTGCGTGATAGTTGGCGTTAACCGGCTCAGTGCGTGTCTGAGCGTACTGCTGTTGAGTGATATATCCTTCGTCCAACATTCGCGACAGCACGACGTTCCGTCGCGCAACGGCACGATCCATAGAGTAGAGCGGGTTGAAGGTGGAGGGGGCTTTCGGTAGCCCGGCAATCACCGCCATTTCGTTCAGCGTCAATTGATCGACCGTTTTACCGAAATAGACTTGTGCCGCAGCACCGACACCATAGGCGCGGTAACCGAGGTAAATCTTGTTCAGATAAAGCTCGAGGATCTCGTCTTTCGTCAGCAACTGTTCAATACGAATCGCAAGGAAGACTTCCTTAATTTTACGCATCAGCGTGCGTTCTGGACTCAGGAAGAAGTTTCTCGCCAGTTGTTGGGTGATGGTGCTCGCCCCTTGTGATGCGTGGCCGGAGAACAGCGCCACGCTTGCCGCACGGAAGATCCCCACCGGGTCAACACCGTGATGCTCGTAGAAGCGGCTGTCTTCCGTCGCAATAAAGGCTTTCACCATTTCCGGCGGGATTTGATCCAACGTAACCGGAATACGACGTTTTTCACCGTATTGAGCAATTAGCTCGCCATCGGCACTGTAAATCTGCATCGGAATTTGCAGGCGTACATCTTTTAATGTCGCCACATCCGGCAGTTGTGGCTCGATGTAGCGGTAGAGGCCATAAATCGAGCCTGCTCCCAGCAGAATGCAACAGACTGCAAGGATCAATAAATACTTTACGAACTTCACTGGAAATTTCCCATTTAGTTTCATTTGGGCAGTTTATAAACAAACGCGCGGTAGTATAAAGGCAAGCCAGACGCATTGATATACCCGTCAGAGTGACGGGGGATAAGGAGATCATCACAATGGCATTTAAGATCTGGCAAATTGGTTTGCATTTACAACAGCAAGAAGCGGTGGCGGTTGCTATCGTGCGTGGCGCTAAAGAATGCTTTTTACAACGCTGGTGGCGCTTGCCGCTGGCAACAGACATTATCAAAGATGGGCGCATTATTGACGCGGAACGGCTGGCCAAAACGTTGTTACCGTGGAGTCGTGAACTGCCGCGCCGTCATCACATTATGTTGGCATTTCCTGCCAGCCGCACGTTACAGAGGGCAATACCGCGTCCGGCGATGTCCCTCGGTGAACGGGAGCAAACGGCCTGGCTGACAGGTACGATGGCCCGCGAGCTGGATATGGAACCGGACTCCCTGCGCTTTGATTACAGCGAAGATTCGCTAAGCCCTGCTTATAACGTGACCGCTGCGCAAAGCAAAGAGCTGGCGACGCTGCTTACCCTGGCAGAAAGATTGCGTGTTCACGTTAGTGCGATTACCCCAGACGCCTGCGCTTTGCAGCGATTCCTGCCTTTTTTACCCTCTCATCAGCGGTGCCTGGCCTGGCGTGATAACGAACAGTGGCTATGGGCGACGCGTTATAGCTGGGGGCGCAAACTGGCGGTAGGGATGACAAGCGCGAATGAGCTGGCGGCGGCGTTAGCTGTTGACCCCGAAAGTGTCGCGATATGTGGTGAAGGTGGGTTTGACCCCTGGGACGCGGTTTCTGTTCGTCAGCCGCCGCTACCGCCGCCTGGTGGAGACTTCGCTATTGCGCTGGGTCTGGCGCTTGGGGAGACGCGCTGATGAATCCGCCAATCAATTTTTTGCCCTGGCGACAGCAACGCCGGACAACCTTTTTTCGCTTCTGGTTGCTGATGTTCGTTGCTCCTTTGCTGTTGGCTGTTGTGATAACGCAAATGCTGCGTCTGACAAGCAACGCCGAAGCTCGCGTAGATGCTGTTTTACTTCAGGCAGAACAGCAACTTGCCCGTGGCTTACAGGTTACTAAGCCGCGTTTGCTGGAGCGCCAACAATTTCGCGAACAGCGTTTGCAACGTCAGCGCCAGCGACAATTTACCCGCGACTGGCAATCTGCACTGGAGTCACTGGCGACGCTTTTACCGGAGCACGCCTGGCTGACCACGATAAGCTGGCAGCAGGGAACGCTGGAGGTAAAGGGACTTACGGCGAACATTACCGCGTTAAATGCGCTGGAAACGTCACTTCGTCAGGATGCTACTTTTCAGCTCAACCAGCGTGGGGCCACGCAGCAGGATGCACAAGGACGCTGGCAATTTGAGTATCGGTTAACAAGGAAAGTTAGCGATGAACACGTTCTTTGACTGGTGGTATGCCACATCACCCCGTATCCGCCTGTTTGGGTGGACGCTCTGGTTGCTGGTGTTATTCACGCTCCTCTTTCTTTCATTGGCACGCCAGGAAGAGAGCGATGCATTAACCCGACTGCGAGCAACGAATCACCAGCAATCCGTCGCACTGTATCGCCTGGCAGATACCACTCTCATCAGCGAAGAAAAGACATTGCCATTTTCGCCGCTGGATTTTCAGTTGCCCGGCGCGCAACTGGTTTACTGGCACCCGTCCGCCCAGGGAGGCGAGTTGGCGTTGAAAACGCTTTGGGAAGCGGTGCCGTCTGCATTTACACGCCTGGCAGAACGCAATGTCAGCGTGAGCCGTTTTTCGTTAAGCGTGGAAGGTGATGAACTTTTGTTCACGCTACAACTGGAGACGCCACATGAGGGGTAAACGCTGGTTGTTGGCGGGTGTTGCATTATGCCTTTTAACGGGGATGCGTGACCCTTTTAAACCGTCGGAGGATATATGCCGGATTAGCGAACTCAGCCAGTGGCGTTATCAGGGAATAATAGGGCGAGGCGACCGCGTTATTGGCGTAATAAAAGATGGCCAAAAGAAATGGCGACGGGTACAGCAAAACGATGTGCTGGAGAATGGCTGGACGATTTTTCAACTGACGCCAGAAACATTAACGCTGAGAACCGGAAAAAACTGCGAACCGCCACAGTGGTTGTGGCAACGGCAAGGAGATAAAAATGAAGCAATGGATAGCCGCGCTACTGCTGATAATCATGATACCCATCGTACAGGCGGCAAAGCCGCAAAAAGTCACGCTGATGGTGGATGATGTTCCGGTAGCTCAGGTTTTACAGGCACTGGCTGAACAGGAAAAGTTAAACCTGGTGGTCTCGCCTGACGTCAACGGTACGGTGTCATTACATCTCACTGACGTTCCCTGGAAGCAGGCACTACAAACCGTAGTGAAAAGCGCCGGGCTGATAACGCGCCAGGAAGGCAACATTCTCTCGGTGCATTCTGTTGCCTGGCAGAATGACAATATCGCCCGTCAGGAGGCTGAACAGGCGCGGGCGCAGGCGAATCTTCCGCTGGAAAATCGCAATATTACTCTGCAATACGCAGATGCCGGAGAGCTGGCGAAAGCAGGGGAGAAGTTGCTTAGCGCCAAAGGCAGTATGACCGTCGATAAACGCACCAATCGCCTTTTGCTACGTGATAACAAAGCTGCGTTAACTGCGCTGGAACAGTGGGTTGCGCAAATGGATTTGCCGGTCGGGCAAGTTGAACTGTCGGCGCACATTGTCACTATTAATGAAAAAAGTTTGCGGGAATTGGGGGTGAAATGGACGCTGGCAGATGCGCAACAAGCTGGCGGCGTTGGGCAAGTGACCGCACTTGGAAGCGATCTTTCCGTGGCGACGGCGACGACGCATATCGGGTTTAACATTGGGCGCATCAACGGGCGTTTACTGGATTTGGAGCTTTCCGCACTCGAACAAAAACAGCAACTGGATATTATCGCCAGCCCGCGTCTGCTGGCCTCGCATCTCCAGCCTGCCAGCATTAAACAAGGAAGCGAGATCCCGTATCAGGTTTCCAGCGGTGAAAGCGGCGCGACGTCGGTGGAATTTAAAGAGGCCGTACTGGGAATGGAGGTCACGCCTACAGTGTTACAAAAAGGCCGCATCCGGTTGAAATTACACATCAGCCAGAACGTGCCGGGGCAAGTACTACAACAGGCCGATGGCGAAGTGCTGGCGATTGATAAACAGGAGATCGAAACGCAGGTTGAAGTCAAAAGCGGAGAAACGCTGGCACTGGGCGGCATCTTTACCCGTAAAAATAAATCGGGACAGGATAGCGTACCGCTGCTGGGCGATATCCCCTGGTTCGGGCAATTATTTCGTCATGACGGAAAAGAAGATGAACGACGTGAGTTAGTGGTGTTTATCACGCCACGGTTGGTTTCCAGTGAGTAAATCACCGCAAAAACGGCGATGTTTTTATGCTGAACATGTTTCATCTATTTGACGTGCGCAGGTATTTAGCATACAAGGAGTACCGATTTGAGAGTCGGTGTTCCTTGCTGCCTGCGTTATATGATGGTGATTTATCTTTCACGCGGCATTTTGCTGTCTTTTTTACGCTAATCTTACCCGGTGATTTATCGCCAGAGCGGTGATAGCAAGGCAGTGCACCTGCAACGACCAGATATGCAGAGGGAGGGGCGATTTATTCAGTTGCCAAACCCGCTGGAGTATTGAGATAATTTTCAGTCTGACTCTCGCAATATCTTATGAGGTTTCAGTTCATGTCCTGCGGCGCTCTCTGAGCGAAGCGGGTTTATCATTAACGAATAGTCTTAGTAGTACCGAAAAAATGGCAGAGAAACGCAATATCTTTCTGGTTGGGCCTATGGGTGCCGGAAAAAGCACTATTGGGCGCCAGTTAGCTCAACAACTCAATATGGAATTTTACGATTCCGATCAAGAGATTGAGAAACGAACCGGAGCTGATGTGGGCTGGGTTTTCGATTTAGAAGGCGAAGAAGGCTTCCGCGAACGCGAAGAAAAGGTCATCAATGAGTTGACCGAGAAGCAGGGTATTGTGCTGGCTACTGGCGGCGGCTCTGTGAAATCCCGCGAAACGCGTAACCGTCTTTCCGCACGTGGTGTTGTCGTTTATCTTGAAACGACCATCGAAAAGCAACTTGCGCGCACGCAGCGTGATAAAAAACGCCCGTTGCTGCACGTTGAAACGCCGCCGCGTGAAGTTCTGGAAGCGTTGGCTAATGAACGCAATCCGCTGTATGAAGAGATTGCCGACGTGACCATTCGTACTGATGATCAAAGCGCCAAAGTGGTCGCAAACCAGATTATTCACATGCTGGAAAGCAACTAATTCTGGCTTTATATACACTCGTCTGCGGGTACAGTAATTAAGGTGGATGTCGCGTTATGGAGAGGATAGTCGTTACTCTCGGGGAACGTAGTTACCCAATTACCATCGCATCTGGTTTGTTTAACGAACCAGCTTCATTCTTACCGCTGAAATCGGGCGAGCAGGTGATGTTGGTCACCAACGAAACCCTGGCTCCCTTGTATCTCGATAAGGTTCGCGGCGTACTTGAACAGGCGGGTGTTAACGTTGATAGCGTTATCCTTCCTGACGGCGAGCAGTATAAAAGCCTGGCAGTGCTCGACACCGTTTTTACGGCGTTGTTGCAAAAGCCGCACGGTCGCGATACGACGCTGGTAGCGCTTGGCGGCGGTGTAGTGGGCGATCTTACCGGTTTTGCAGCGGCGAGCTATCAGCGCGGTGTTCGCTTCATTCAAGTCCCGACGACACTGCTGTCGCAGGTGGACTCTTCCGTCGGCGGCAAAACCGCAGTCAACCATCCCCTCGGTAAAAATATGATTGGCGCTTTTTATCAGCCAGCATCCGTGGTGGTGGATCTCGACTGTCTGAAAACGCTTCCCCCGCGAGAGTTAGCTTCGGGGCTGGCGGAAGTCATCAAATACGGCATTATTCTTGACGGTGAGTTTTTCAACTGGCTGGAAGATAATCTGGATGCATTGCTCGGTCTGGATGGTTCGGCAATGGCGTACTGTATTCGTCGTTGTTGCGAGCTGAAAGCAGAAGTTGTTGCTGCCGACGAGCGCGAATCCGGCTTACGTGCTTTACTGAATCTGGGACATACCTTTGGTCATGCCATTGAAGCTGAAATGGGCTATGGCAATTGGTTACACGGCGAAGCGGTTGCTGCAGGTATGGTGATGGCGGCGCGGACGTCGGAACGTCTTGGGCAGTTCAGTTCTGCCGAAACGCAGCGTATTATTACTCTGCTCACGCGGGCTGGGTTACCGGTTAATGGGCCGCGCGAAATGTCCGCGCAGGCATATTTACCGCATATGCTGCGTGACAAGAAAGTCCTTGCGGGAGAAATGCGCTTAATTCTTCCGTTGGCAATTGGTAAAAGCGAAGTTCGCGGCGGCGTATCGCACGAGCTTGTTCTTAATGCTATTGCCGATTGTCAATCAGCGTAACAACAAGAAAGGTCAGGCCGCTTATTAAGTGGTCTATTAGCTTCAGGTTAATTGCAACGTGGTAAGCATTAACCTTTTAGTGGGGTGTTAAATGGATGAATTCAAACCAGAAGACGAGCTGAAACCCGATCCCAGCGATCGTCGTACTGGTCGTTCTCGTCAATCTTCTGAGCGTTCAGAACGTACTGAACGTGGCGAACCGCAGATCAATTTTGATGATATTGAACTTGATGACACTGACGATCGCCGTCCGACTCGTGCGCAAAAAGAGCGCAATGAGGAACCGGAAATCGAAGAAGAAATTGATGATTCCGAAGATGAAGCTGTGGATGAAGAGCGCGTAGAGCGTCGTCCGCGTAAGCGTAAAAAAGCAGCCAGCAAACCGGCTTCTCGTCAGTATATGATGATGGGCGTCGGCATTCTGGTTCTGTTGTTGTTGATCATCGGTATCGGTTCTGCGCTAAAAGCCCCCTCGACCTCTTCCAGCGATCAAACTGCGTCTGGTGAGAAGAGTATTGATCTTTCTGGTAATGCGGTCGATCAGGCGAATGGTGTGCAGCCAGCGCCGGGAACCACGTCTGCGCAAAATACCCAGCAGGATGTTTCTCTGCCACCGATCTCTTCTACGCCGACTCAGGGGCAATCCCCGGCGGCAATGGATGGGCAGCAACGTGTTGAAGTGCAGGGCGATCTGAATAACGCGCTGACACAACCACAAAATCAGCAGCAGTTGAACAATGTGGCGGTCAACTCCACGCTGCCGACCGAACCTGCGACTGTAGCCCCAGTTCGCAATGGCAATGCATCGCGTGATACGGCGAAAACGCAAACTGCTGAACGTCCGACCACCACGCGTCCGGCACGTCAGCAGACGGTGATTGAACCGAAGAAACCGCAAGCAACCGTGAAAACGGAACCGAAGCCAGTAGCACAACAGCCGAAGCATACTGAACCGGCTGCGCCAGTGGTGAGCACCAGGGCACCTGCTGCGACTTCTACGCCAGTAGCAACGCCTGCGCCAAAAGCGACCGCCAGCACGGAGCCTGCACAAACGGCATCTCCGGCGCAAACCACGGCAACACCAGCCGCTGGGGCGAAGACTACAGGCAATGTCGGCTCGTTGAAATCGGCACCGTCCAGCCATTACACTCTGCAGCTAAGCAGTTCTTCTAACTACGACAACCTGAACGGTTGGGCGAAGAAAGAGAATCTGAAAAACTACGTTGTCTATGAAACGACGCGTAACGGTCAGCCGTGGTATGTCCTGGTTTCTGGCGTGTACGCTTCGAAAGAAGAAGCGAAAAAAGCGGTATCTACATTGCCAGCCGATGTTCAGGCCAAAAACCCGTGGGCGAAACCGCTGCGTCAGGTACAGGCCGATTTGAAGTAATCAAGGCTATTTCCCGCAATGGTTTACCGTTGCGGGAACTGCCTGAAGCGCTGGATGCTGTCGGAGCTTTCTCCACAGCCGGAGAAGGTGTAATTAGTTAGTCAGCATGAAGAAAAATCGCGCTTTTTTGAAGTGGGCAGGGGGCAAATATCCCCTGCTTGATGATATTAAACGACATTTGCCTAAGGGCGAATGTTTGGTTGAGCCTTTTGTGGGTGCCGGGTCGGTGTTTCTCAACACCGACTTTTCTCGTTATGTCCTTGCTGATATCAATAGCGACCTGATCAGCCTCTACAACATTGTGAAGACGCGTACCGATGAGTACGTACAGGCTGCTCACGAGCTGTTTGTTCCTGAGACAAATTGCGCTGAGGTCTACTATCAGTTCCGCGAAGAGTTCAACAAAAGTCAGGATCCCTTCCGCCGGGCGGTACTGTTTTTATATCTGAATCGCTACGGGTACAACGGTCTGTGCCGTTACAATCTGCGCGGTGAATTTAATGTGCCATTCGGCCGTTACAAAAAACCCTATTTCCCGGAAGCAGAGTTGTATCACTTTGCCGAAAAAGCGCAGAATGCCTTTTTCTATTGTGAGTCTTACGCCGACAGCATGGCGCGCGCGGATGATGCATCCGTCGTTTATTGCGATCCGCCTTATGCACCACTTTCTGCAACCGCCAACTTTACGGCGTATCACACAAATAGTTTTACTCTTGAACAACAAGCGCATCTGGCGGAGATTGCTGAAGGTCTGGTTGATCGCCAGATCCCGGTACTGATTTCCAATCATGATACTGCGCTAACGCGCGAGTGGTATCAGCGCGCAAAATTGCATGTCGTCAAAGTTCGACGCAGTATAAGCAGCAACGGCGGCACACGTAAAAAGGTGGACGAACTGCTGGCTTTGTACAAACCAGGAGTCGTTTCACCCGCGAAAAAATAATTCTCAAGGAGAAGCGGATGAAACAGTATTTGATTGCCCCCTCAATTCTGTCGGCTGATTTTGCCCGCCTGGGTGAAGATACCGCAAAAGCCCTGGCAGCCGGCGCTGATGTCGTGCATTTTGATGTCATGGATAACCACTACGTTCCCAACCTGACGATTGGACCTATGGTGCTGAAATCCTTGCGTAACTACGGCATTACCGCCCCTATTGATGTACATTTGATGGTGAAACCGGTTGATCGCATTGTGCCGGATTTCGCTGCCGCAGGTGCCAGCATCATTACCTTTCATCCTGAAGCCTCAGAGCACGTTGATCGCACGCTGCAACTGATTAAAGAAAATGGCTGTAAAGCGGGTCTGGTGTTCAACCCGGCCACGCCGTTGAGTTATCTGGACTATGTGATGGATAAGCTGGATGTGATCCTGCTGATGTCAGTTAACCCCGGTTTTGGCGGTCAGTCTTTCATTCCGCAAACGTTAGATAAACTACGCGAAGTGCGTCGCCGCATCGACGAGTCTGGTTTCGATATCCGCCTGGAAGTGGATGGCGGAGTGAAGGTTAATAACATTGGCGAAATCGCTGCGGCGGGGGCGGATATGTTCGTCGCTGGTTCGGCCATTTTCGACCAGCCAGACTACAAAAAAGTCATTGATGAAATGCGCAGTGAACTGGCAAAGGTAAGTCATGAATAAGTTTGAAGATATTCGGGGCGTTGCCTTCGATCTCGATGGCACGCTGGTTGACAGTGCTCCCGGTCTTGCTGCCGCGGTAGATATGGCGCTGTACGCGCTGGAGTTACCTGTCGCAGGCGAAGAAAGAGTTATTACCTGGATTGGTAACGGCGCAGATGTTCTGATGGAACGAGCACTGACCTGGGCGCGTCAGGAACGTGCGACCCTGCGTAAAACGATGGGTAAGCCGCCTGTTGATGACGACATCCCATTGCAAGAACAGGTGCGTATTATGCGTAAGCTGTTTGACCGCTACTATGGCGAGGTTGCTGAAGAAGGGACGTTTTTGTTTCCACACGTTGCCGATACGCTCGGTGCGTTGCAGGCCAAAGGCTTGCCGTTAGGTCTGGTCACGAACAAACCGACGCCGTTTGTTGCGCCATTGCTTGAAGCTTTAGATATCGCCAAATACTTTAGCGTGGTCATCGGTGGCGATGACGTACAAAACAAAAAGCCGCATCCGGATCCGCTGTTACTGGTGGCTGAACGTATGGGCATTGCTCCACAACAAATGCTGTTTGTTGGCGACTCTCGCAATGATATTCAGGCGGCAAAAGCGGCCGGTTGTCCTTCTGTTGGCTTAACCTATGGATATAACTACGGCGAGGCTATCGAACTTAGCCAGCCTGATGTAATTTATCAGTCTCTCAATGACCTTCTGCCCGCATTAGGGCTTCCGCAAAGCGAAAATCAGGAATCGAAAAATGACTAAGCCCATCGTTTTTAGTGGCGCACAGCCTTCAGGTGAATTGACCATTGGTAACTACATGGGTGCGCTGCGTCAGTGGGTAAACATGCAGGATGACTACCATTGCATTTACTGTATCGTTGACCAACACGCTATTACCGTGCGCCAGGATGCACAGAAGCTGCGTAAAGCGACGCTGGATACGTTGGCACTGTATCTGGCTTGTGGCATCGATCCTGAGAAAAGCACCATCTTTGTTCAGTCCCACGTACCGGAACACGCACAGTTAGGTTGGGCGCTGAACTGCTATACCTATTTCGGTGAGCTGAGCCGGATGACTCAGTTCAAAGATAAATCTGCACGTTACGCTGAGAATATCAACGCTGGTCTGTTTGACTATCCGGTGCTGATGGCAGCAGATATCCTGCTGTATCAAACCAACCTGGTGCCGGTCGGTGAGGATCAGAAACAGCACCTGGAACTGAGCCGTGATATCGCCCAGCGTTTCAACGCGCTGTATGGCGATATCTTTAAAGTGCCAGAGCCGTATATTCCGAAATCTGGCGCGCGCGTAATGTCTTTGCTGGAGCCGACCAAAAAGATGTCCAAGTCTGACGATAACCGCAATAACGTTATCGGCCTGCTGGAAGATCCGAAATCGGTAGTGAAGAAAATCAAGCGTGCGGTCACTGATTCCGACGAGCCGCCAGTAGTTCGCTACGACGTGCAGAACAAAGCGGGGGTTTCTAACCTGCTGGATATCCTTTCTGCAGTGACTGGCCAGAGCATCCCGGAGCTGGAAAAACAGTTCGAAGGCAAAATGTATGGTCATCTGAAAGGCGAAGTGGCAGAAGCGGTTTCCGGAATGTTGACTGAATTGCAGGAGCGTTATCACCGTTTCCGCAATGACGAAGCCTTCCTGCAACAGGTGATGAAAGACGGTGCAGAAAAAGCCAGCGCACACGCTTCCCGCACGCTGAAAGCGGTTTACGAAGCAATTGGTTTTGTAGCGAAGCCGTAATTCAACATTGTTGGCAAAGTGCGCTTTGTTTATGCCAGATGCGACGTGAACGCCTTATCTGGCCTATAAAATGTTGTAAATTCAACATGTTGAAGAAAAGCGTAGCGCATCATGCAGTTTTGCTTTTATCATCACTCTGAAACCGGGGAAACCCGGTTTTTTTGTCCCTTTTTCGCAGTAATCCGGAAAAATGTGAAGCATCTCGCCGTTTCCATCTCTCGTGGTTGCCACTTATCTTCATTTTAATGAATATATAAATATTCACTTTATTGAAAATTTACTATGCGCCGAACGTTTATCAAAAAAGAAGGTGTCGTCATCACGACGCTGGCCCGTTATTTGTTGGGTGAAAAATGCGGTAATCGCCTGAAAACGATTGATGAGCTGGCAACTGAATGCCGCTCGTCCGTTGGCCTGACGCAGGCCGCGCTAAAAACGCTGGAATCAAGCGGCGCGATACGCATTGAACGTCGCGGGCGTAATGGCAGTTTCCTGGCGGAGATGGATAACAAAGCGCTGTTGAGCCATGTCGATATCAACAATGTAGTCTGTGCGATGCCTCTGCCTTATACCCGTCTGTACGAAGGGTTGGCTAGCGGGTTAAAAGCCCAGTTTGATGGCATTCCTTTTTACTATGCGCATATGCGCGGCGCGGATATTCGCGTGGAGTGTTTGCTTAACGGTGTGTATGACATGGCAGTGGTTTCCCGGCTGGCGGCAGAAAGTTATCTCACACAAAAAGGTTTATGCCTCGCACTGGAGTTGGGGCCGCACACCTACGTTGGTGAGCACCAGTTGATTTGTCGCAAAGGTGAATCCGGTAATGTGCAGCGTGTTGGGCTGGATAGTCGCTCGGCGGATCAGAAAATCATGACCGATGTCTTTTTTGGTGATCGCAGTGTGGAGCGCGTCGATCTCTCCTATCACGAGAGTTTGCAGCGCATTGTCAAAGGTGATGTCGATGCGGTGATCTGGAATGTGGTGGCAGAAAGCGAACTGGCCATGCTTGGATTAGAAGCGACGCCGCTCACAGACGATCCGCGATTTTTGCAGGCCACCGAAGCCGTGATCCTGACGCGAGCTGATGATTACCCGATGCAACAATTACTGCGTGCGGTTGTTGATAAACACGCCCTGCTTGCCCATCAACAGCGGGTGGTCAGCGGGGAACAGGAACCCAGTTATTAAATAAAAGGCATCTAAAATGGAAACCAGACTCAACCTGCTTTGCGATGCAGGGGTCATAGATAAGGACATTTGTAAAGGCATGATGCAGGTTGTCAAGATTCTGGAAACAGAATGTCATCTGCCCATACGTAGCGAGCAGGGAACGATGGCGATGACGCATATGGCGAGTGCGCTGATGCGCAGCCGTCGCGGTGAACAGATACTGCCGCTGGATGACGAATTACTGACGGAACTGGCGCAATCCAGCCACTGGCCAGCGATCATGCAGTTGCATCGGGTGTTATTGCAGGGATTCGCGTTGGAAGTTAACCCGTGTGAAGAAGGATATCTGCTGGCCAACCTTTATGGATTATGGATGGCCGCTAACGAAGACCTTTGAAGCACATGGCAAATCCACGTCGTACATCTTAAATATTCAAAAAAATGAATATTTGAATTAAGGAACAGAAACGAGGCAACAAGATGTTTGTAGAAGCATTGAAACGCCAGAACCCGGCGCTGATTTCTGCCGCATTAAGCCTGTGGCAGCAGGGCAAGATCGCCCCGGACTGTTGGGTGATCGACGTGGATCAGGTACTGGAAAACGGTAAGCGACTCATTGAGACAGCACGGCTTTACGGTATTGAACTGTATCTGATGACTAAGCAGTTCGGTCGTAACCCGTGGCTGGCGGAAAAGCTGCTGGCGCTGGGCTACAGCGGCATTGTGGCGGTGGACTACAAAGAGGCACGAGTGATGCGTCGCGCCGGTTTGCCGGTGGCGCATCAGGGGCATCTGGTACAAATCCCTTGTCACCAGGTATCTGACACCGTTGAACAGGGAACCGGTGTTATCACTGTGTTTACCCTCGATAAAGCACGGGAAATTTCTGCGGCAGCGGTGAAGGCTGGATGCGTACAGTCTGTGCTGCTCAAAGTTTATAGCGACGATGATTTCCTTTATCCAGGGCAGGAGAGCGGTTTTACCCAAAATACGCTGCATGACATTGTCGCTGAAATCCAAAAACTACCAGGACTACATTTAGCGGGACTTACCCATTTCCCTTGCCTGCTTTGGGATGAAACAAGCGGGAAAGTTTTACCCACGCCGAATCTTCACACGCTGGTACAGGCGCGGGATCAACTGGCTAAATCTGGCACTGCCCTTGAGCAACTAAACGCGCCTTCAGCGACCAGTTGCACTTCGTTGCCGGTGTTAGCGCAATATGGTGTTACCCATGCCGAACCTGGTCATGCGCTGACCGGCACTATTCCGGCAAACCAGCAGGGCGATCAACCCGAACGTATCGCCATGCTTTGGTTAAGTGAAATTTCCCACCACTTCCGTGGCGACAGTTATTGCTATGGCGGTGGTTACTATCGCCGTGGTCATGCACATCACGCTCTTATTTTTACTCCAGAAAATCAAAGCATCACAGAAACACTTCTCAAAACAGTGGATGACAACAGTATCGACTATTACCTGCCGTTGGCTGGTGAGTTTCCGGTAAGTAGCGCGGTGGTGCTTTGTTTTCGTACGCAGATTTTTGTCACCCGTAGCGATGTGGTGTTGGTGTCCGGTATTCAGCGCGGCGCGGCGGAAATTGTTGGTCGCTATGACAGCCTCGGCAACCTTCTGGAGGCGTAAATGGCGCGATTTGTGGTGTTAGTGATCGATAGTTTTGGCGTAGGCGCAATGAAAGATGTTGCGCGGGTACGCCCACAGGATGCCGGGGCGAATACCTGTGGTCACATTCTTAGCCAGTTGCCGCATTTACAGTTGCCGACTCTTGAGAAGTTGGGGCTAATCAATGCATTGGGTTATGCGCCGGGTGATATGCAGCCATCGGATTGCGCAGTCTGGGGCGTAGCAGAACTGCAACATGAAGGTGGCGATACCTTTATGGGGCATCAGGAAATTTTAGGTACGCGCCCCTTGCCGCCGCTGCGGATGCCCTTTCGCGACGTTATTGATCGTGTTGAACGAGCCTTAATGGCTGCGGGCTGGCAGGTCGAACGCCGTGGCGATGCGTTGCAATTTCTGTGGGTAAACCAGGCCGTGGCAGTTGGCGACAATCTCGAAGCGGATTTAGGCCAGGTCTATAACGTTACCGCCAATCTCTCTGCGATACCGTTCGATGAAGTTGTCAAGATTGGTCGTGTGGTGCGTGAGCAGGTACAGGTTGGCAGGGTTATTACTTTTGGCGGCCTGTTGCAGGACAGCCAGCGCATTCTTGATGCCGCAGAAAGCAAGGAAGGGCGTTTTATTGGCATAAATGCACCGCGTTCCGGCGCTTATGACAGCGGTTTCCAGGTTGTACATATGGGCTACGGTGTCGATGAAAAAGTGCAGGTGCCGCAACAACTGCATCAGGTAGGCGTACCTACGGTGCTGGTGGGTAAGGTGGCGGATATCGTCAGCAATCCTCATGGAATGAGCTGGCAAAATTTGGTGGATAGCCAACGGATTATGGATATCACTCTCGACGAATTTAACGCCCATCCGACAGCCTTTATTTGCACCAATATTCAGGAAACCGACCTCGCCGGTCACGCAGAAGACGTCGCACGTTATGCCGAACGTTTGCAGGTCGTTGACCGTAATCTTGCCCGGCTTGTTGAGGCGATGCAGCCGGATGATTGCCTGATCGTCATGGCTGATCACGGTAACGACCCGACTATCGGCCACAGCCACCATACCCGCGAAGTAGTGCCTGTGCTGGTTTATCAGCGTGGATTGGCTGCCACTCGTCTGGGTGTGTATCCCACGCTCTCTGATGTTGGAGCCACGGTATGTGAATTTTTCCGTGCTTCGCCGCCACAAAACGGCAGCTCTTTTTTATCTTCCCTTCGCTTTCAGGGTGACTCTTTATGACCATCGATTCGACCGGCTACACCCTTGCTCATGAGCATCTGCATATTGATCTCTCCGGCTTTAAAAACAACGTGGATTGCCGCCTTGATCAATATGCGTTCATTTGCCAGGAGATGAACGACCTGATGGCGCAGGGCGTTCGTAATGTGATTGAGATGACCAATCGTTACATGGGCCGCAATGCGCAATTTATGCTCGATGTGATGCGTGAGACGGGAATCAACGTGGTGCCTTGTACTGGTTATTACCAGGATGCCTTTTTCCCGGAGCATGTGGCGACCCGCAGCGTGCAGGAGCTGGCGCAAGAGATGGTCGATGAAATTGAACAGGGTATCGATGGCACGGAACTGAAAGCTGGGGTCATCGCGGAGATTGGCTCCAGTGAGGGCAAAATCACGCCGCTGGAAGAGAAAGTTTTCATTGCCGCCGCGTTGGCGCATAACCAGACCGGACGGCCCATTTCCACTCATACATCTTTTAGCACTATGGGGTTGGAACAACTGGCTCTACTGCAATCCCACGGAGTCGATCTTTCGCGGGTCACCCTCGGGCACTGCGATCTTAAAGACAACCTCGACAACATTTTAAAGATGATCGATCTCGGCGCGTATGTGCAGTTCGACACCATTGGCAAGAACAGTTACTACCCGGATGAGAAGCGTATTGCGATGCTTCACGCGCTCCGCGACCGTGGATTGCTTAACCGCGTCATGCTGTCGATGGATATTACTCGTCGTTCCCATTTAAAAGCCAACGGTGGTTATGGCTATGACTTTTTATTTACCACCTTTATTCCGCAGTTGCGCCAGTCAGGATTCAGTCAGGCCGATGTGGATGTGATGTTACGTGAAACTCCCTCTCAATTTTTCCAATAAGGACAGACTCATGAAAAAGATTGGCGTTGCAGGCTTACAGCGTGAGCAGATTAAAAAAACCATTGAAACGACGGCTCCTGGCTGTTTTGAAGTTTTCATTTATAACGACATGGAAGCGGCAATGAAAGTGAAATCCGGGCAACTGGATTACTACATCGGCGCGTGTAATACCGGCGCAGGTGCGGCATTGTCGATTGCTATCGCGGTGATTGGTTATAACAAAAGTTGCACCATTGCCAGACCTGGTATTAAAGCGAAAGACGAGCATATCGCCAAAATGATCGCTGAAGGAAAGGTGGCGTTTGGGCTTTCCGTTGAGCACGTTGAACACGCGATTCCGATGCTGATTAACCATCTGAAATAAAAGGCACGACTATGGATCTGTATATTCAGATTATCGTGGTGGCGTGCCTGACCGGTATGACATCACTTCTGGCACATCGCTCGGCGGCCGTATTTCATGATGGTATTCGCCCGATCCTGCCACAATTGATTGAAGGCTATATGAACCGTCGCGAGGCGGGGAGTATCGCTTTCGGTTTGAGTATTGGTTTTGTGGCATCGGTGGGGATCTCCTTTACCCTGAAAACCGGCCTGCTCAACGCATGGTTACTTTTTCTTCCTACCGATATCCTCGGCGTACTGGCGATAAACAGCCTGATGGCGTTTGGCCTTGGCGCAATCTGGGGGATACTGATCCTCACCTGCCTGCTGCCGGTAAACCAGTTGCTGACTGCGCTGCCGGTTGATGTTTTAGGTAGTCTGGGGGAATTAAGCTCTCCGGTAGTTTCTGCTTTTGCACTCTTCCCGCTGGTGGCGATTTTCTACCAGTTTGGCTGGAAGCAAAGCCTGATCGCTGCCGCCGTCGTGTTGATGACTCGCGTCGTGGTGGTGCGTTATTTCCCGCATCTTAATCCGGAATCCATCGAAATCTTTATTGGCATGGTAATGCTGCTGGGGATCGCGATAACTCACGACCTGCGTCATCGTGATGAAAATGATATCGATGCCAGCGGATTTTCGGTCTTTGAAGAGCGCACGTCGCGGATTATCAAAAATCTTCCGTATATCGCCATTGTCGGAGCGCTGATCGCTGCTGTTGCCAGTATGAAAATTTTTGCTGGTAGCGAAGTGTCGATCTTCACCCTTGAGAAAGCGTACTCCGCAGGCGTCACGCCGGAGCAATCGCAAACGCTGATCAATCAGGCGGCGCTGGCAGAATTTATGCGCGGGCTGGGTTTTGTGCCGTTGATTGCCACCACTGCGTTAGCCACGGGGGTGTATGCGGTTGCTGGCTTTACCTTTGTCTATGCGGTGGGCTATCTCTCGCCTAATCCGATGGTTGCGGCGGTATTGGGCGCAGTGGTTATTTCGGCGGAAGTTTTGTTGTTACGGTCGATAGGTAAATGGCTGGGGCGCTACCCGTCAGTGCGTAATGCGTCGGATAACATTCGTAACGCCATGAATATGCTGATGGAAGTGGCTCTGTTGGTCGGTTCGATTTTCGCGGCAATCAAAATGGCGGGTTATACCGGATTCTCTATTGCGGTCGCCATTTACTTCCTCAACGAATCTCTGGGGCGTCCGGTACAGAAAATGGCGGCACCTGTGGTGGCAGTGATGATCACCGGCATTCTGCTGAATGTTCTTTACTGGCTTGGCTTGTTTGTTCCGGCTTAAGGAATGCACTTATGAAGACGTTTCCCTTGCAAAGCCTGACTCTTGCTGAAGCACAGCAAAAGCAGTTTGCGCTGGTGGACACGATTTGCCGCTATTTCCCTGGCGGTGAGTTCCTTACCTGTGGTGATTTGGGATTAACGCCGGGGTTGAATCAACCGCGCATTACTCAACGTGTGGAACAGGTACTGGCGGGTGTGTTTCATGCGCAAGCGGCGGCGCTGGTGCAAGGCGCTGGCACTGGGGCGATCCGTGCCGGGCTGGCAGCTTTGCTCAAGCCCGGGCAGCGTCTTCTGGTACATGATGCGCCTGTTTATCCGACTACGCGGGTCATTATTGAGCAGATGGGGCTGACGCTTATTACCGCTGATTTCAATGACCTGTCGGCACTTAAGCAAATCGTCGAAGAGCAACAACCAGATGCAGCACTGGTGCAACATACACGCCAGCAGCCGCAGGATCGCTACATTCTGGCAGATGTGCTGGCAACGTTGCGCCTGGCGGGTGTTCCAGCGTTAACTGATGACAACTATGCGGTGATGAAGGTGGCGCGGATTGGCTGCGAATGCGGGGCGAATGTCTCAACTTTTTCCTGCTTCAAGCTGTTTGGGCCGGAGGGGGTTGGTGCGGTGGTAGGCGATGCTGATACCATCAACCGTATTCGTGCCACGCTTTACTCCGGAGGCAGCCAGATTCAGGGCGCTCAGGCGCTGGAAGTCTTGCGCGGACTGGTTTTTGCGCCAGTGATGCATGCAGTACAGGCGAGGGTATCTGAAAGGTTGCTGACCTTGCTCAACGGTGGCGCAGTGCCACAAGTTAAAAGCGCCGTCATTGCCAATGCGCAGTCGAAGGTGTTGATTGTGGAGTTCCATCAGCCGATTGCTGCAAGGGTACTGGAAGAAGCGCAGAAACGCGGTGCATTGCCATATCCAGTTGGTGCGGAGTCGAAATATGAAATTCCGCCGCTCTTTTATCGTCTTTCCGGGACATTTCGTCAGGCGAATCCACAATTAGAACATTGTGCGATTCGTATTAATCCTAATCGTAGTGGTGAGGAGACAGTGCTGCGTATTTTGCGCGAGAGTATTGCCTGTATTTAACTGCTGTGAACGATATTTTTAAAGGCAAGGTAAAAACAAATACGCCCTCTGGTAAAAATAGAGGGCGTCAGGTAATTAAAACAGCATTAACCGATCTCTGTTAAGAGATTACTGTGCAGTCGGACCGCAGCCGCCAATGATTTTAGAAATAGAAATTGCCGGATGCAGAAGGTAATCATAAGAGCAGTTTTTGTCACGGTTTTCAATATGACCAGTACATGCAGTTAACGTTGCCAGTACCGCACCTACCAATGCTACTTTAATAAACTTGTTCATTCTCATTCCCTATGTAAAATATATCGAGTAATATTCATTAGTTATGTGAATATAAGCAAACAGCTCGTTAGAGACAATACAGGAATATCTATGACACGTCAGTGAGTGGACTATTAATAATTCAATTATATTTGTAAGCCACTGTAACTGTGGGGAGTTGTTAAAAAACAAATTAGTTAAAAAGTTGTTTTATGTCTGCTGAAAATAAAAATTAATATGGTGATTATTGTAAATAAAAAGGCCAGAAATATCCGGCCTTAGATAATTTTTTTTAAATTAATGGTTAGAGAACCAGTTTAATTTATCGCGCAGGCCAACGACCCGACCAATAATAATCAAAGACGGGCTGTTCATTTGCTGCGCAAGTTCACCGAGTTGCGCGAGCGTACCGTCAATCACGCGTTGCGTAACCGCCGTACCGTTTTCGACAATCGCCACCGGCATTTCACCTGGCATTCCGTATTCAATCAGCTTTTGCTGAATGGTCGCGGCCTGATTCAGCCCCATATAGAACACCAGCGTCTGTTTTTCTGCCGCCAGATTCTCCCAGTCCAGCTCGCCACCCGTTTTTAAGTGCCCGGTGATTAAGCGCACGCTCTGGGCGTAATCGCGATGTGTTAGCGGAATACCCGAATAGGCAGAGCAACCAGAAGCTGCGGTAATGCCCGGAACCACCGAGAACGGAATGCCTGCATTGCACAGCGTTTCCAGCTCTTCGCCGCCACGCCCGAAAATAAACGGATCGCCGCCTTTCAGACGCACCACGCGTTTGCCTTTTTGCGCTTCCCGCAACAGGATCTGGTTAATCTCTTCCTGCGGTACGCAGTGGTATCCCGCACGTTTACCGACGAAAACGCGGTCAGCATCGCGGCGTACCAGATTCATAATATCGTCAGAAACCAGACGGTCGTAGACCACCACATCAGCCTGCTGAATTTGTTGCAGGCCTTTCAGCGTCAGTAGCCCGGCATCGCCTGGACCTGCGCCAACCAGCACCACTTCACCACGATGATCGAGCGGCTCATTGATTAACTGTTCGGTCGTTTCAGTAATGGCTTTCTGATCGTTGTTCGCCAGCGACTGCGCCAGACGGTCATTGACGAACAGTTTTTCCCAGAAACGGCGACGCTCACCCATTGTGGCGAACTGCTGTTTCACCCGACCGCGTAACTGTCCGGCATATTTTGCCACCTGACCCAGATGGAGAGGCAGTAGTGATTCGAGTTTTTCGCGCAGCAGGCGCGCCAGGACTGGAGATGTGCCGCCGGAGGAGACCGCTACCATTAGCGGTGAGCGGTCGATAATGGACGGCATAATGAAACTGGCGGCTTTCGGTGCATCTACCACATTACAGAAGATACGACGAGATTCAGCGGCTTCGCTGACGCGCTGGTTAAGCGCATCATCATCAGTAGCCGCAATCGCCAGCCAACAGGTATCGAGAAGGCTTTCATCAAATGGCCCCTCGACGAGGGTTAACATGCCAGCATCTGCCCATGCGGTAAACTGCGGAATAAACGCTAATGCATTCACCGTTAAGCGAGCGCCTGCGTCCAACAGCAACCTGGCTTTGCGTTCCGCGACATCACCGCCGCCGACAATCAGACAGTCGCGATCGCGTAATTGGCAAAATATAGGCAAATGATCCACGTAAAACCCCTTACTGATTAACCTGCAGCCGTTTCAGTTTGATTAAATTTGTCCGCAATCGGACGATTAGCTTTCGGCGTAGCATACCAATAACCCAATCCCATGAATACGGCGCCAGATAAAGTATTACCCAGCGTCACCCACAGCAGGTTATGACCAATGCCCGCCAGAGTGTAGGCTTCGCTATGGTTGCCGAACCAGGAGAGGGCGAACAGCGTCATGTTGGCAACGGAGTGCTCATAGCCGGAGGCGATAAACGCCAGCAGACACCACCAGATAGCGATAAATTTCGCCGCGCCTTCGGTGCGCAGCGCCATCCAGATTGCCAGGCAAACCAGCCAGTTACACAATGCGCCTTTGAAGAACAGTACCATCGCCGGTGCGGTGGTTTTGGCCAGCGCGACAGAATGGACGATGCTGGTATCCACCGGTAGCAGGCTACCGCCGCCCCAGCTATAGAGCATCGCTACGAAGATGGAACCGACCAGATTACCCAGCCAGGTTTGCGGCAGAATTGCCCACATTTGCCCGTGGCTGATGGTGCCTGCTTTCACCCCAAAGGTGAGGAACATGGTGTGTCCGGTGAACAGTTCAGAACCGGCGATAATCACCAGCGTTAAGGCGATACCAAAAGTTGCCCCCATCACCAGCGGACGCACGGACGGATCGAGCAAATTGCCGAGCGTGAAAATCAGGATGATCCCAAGACCCACATAAGCTCCCGCCATTGCGGAGCTGACCCAAAAGCCAAGCGGGTTATTTGCCGACAGGCGTGCGATGCGCGCAGCGTTCGCCGCACACTTATTGATAGTGTCTGTAAACATTTGATTATCCTTAAAAAATAAAAACAAAAAATAAAACAAAGAGTTTAAAAAATGTCCTGCAATATACCGAAGGTTATTACAGGACAATGCAAAAAGGGGAGGCATTGCGCCTCCCGTTAAAACATTAACCGCGCAGTTGTACTACGCCGTCTTTCACTCGTGCTTCGTAATGCTTGACGGAGAACTGTTCGTCCTCCATGCACAAGCCGTCGCTTAAGCGAAAACGCTGTTTTTTCAGCGGGCTGGCTACCCACAGCTCACCCTGATGTTCCGCAATCAGCCCGCGTGACAGTACGCTGGATTCGAAGAACGGATCGATATTGCTGATAGCAAACACCTGGTCGCTGTGATACGGACGGAAAATTGCCACCTGCTCGTCACCTAACAGCGCGCAGACGCCGGTTTCAGGCAGGATGTCATCGATTTTGCAGATGTCTTTCCACTGGCTCATGCGTTGTCCTCCACCAGAGTTACCGGAATACGTTCATACGGCGTTGCCGGACGGTGCTGTTCGCGCTCAGGCACCATCTGCACATTCGGGTCACGCTTGTCGCTGTTGATGAAGTGCTTGAAGCGAGTCTGTGCAGACGGCGTATTGACCGTTTCAGTCCACTCACACACTACAGCTTCACGCAGGCGCGCCATCTCTTCTTCCAGATGTGCGTTCAGACCCAGTTTGTCATCAATGATCACCGCTTTCAGGTAATCGATGCCGCCTTCGAGGTTTTCTAACCACGGTGCGGTACGGGTCAGTTTGTCGGCAGTACGGATGTAGAACATCATGAAGCGGTCGAGATATTTGAGCAGCGTTTCGCGATCGATATCCGCTGCCAGCAGATCCGCATGACGCGGTTTCATGCCGCCGTTACCGCAAACGTACAGGTTCCAGCCTTTTTCAGTGGCGATGATACCTACGTCTTTGCCCTGCGCTTCTGAACATTCACGGGTACAACCAGAGACACCGAACTTGATTTTGTGCGGTGCGCGGATGCCTTTGTAGCGGTTTTCCAGTTCTACGCCGAGGCCGACGCTGTCGCCAACACCGTAGCGGCACCAGGTGCTACCCACGCAGGTTTTCGCCATACGCAGCGCTTTCGCATAGGCATGACCGGTTTCGAATCCCGCTTCAATCAGTTGACGCCAGATCTCCGGCAGATCGTCTTTCTGTGCACCAAACATCGCAATACGTTGGGAGCCGGTGATTTTGGTGTAGAGATTAAATTCACGTGCGATACGACCTACAGCCATCAAACCTTCCGGGGTAATTTCACCGCCCGGAGAACGCGGGATCACCGAATAGGTGCCGTCTTTCTGGATATTAGCGAGGAAGTTATCGTTAGAATCCTGCAACGGAGTATGCTGCGGTTTCAGAATGTATTCGTTCCAGCAGGACGCCAGCAGCGAACCGATGGTGGGTTTACACACTTCACAACCGTAGCCTTTGCCGTGTTTTGCCAGCAGTTCTTCGAAGGTTTTAATGCCTTCAACGCGAATCAAATGGAACAGTTCCTGGCGCGAATATGGGAAGTGTTCGCACAGGTTGTTGTTGACTTCGATGCCCTGTTTCGCCAGTTCGGCGTTCAGCACCTGAGTAACCAACGGAATGCAACCACCGCAGCCTGTACCCGCTTTGGTTTCGGCTTTCAGCGCTGCAACGGTGTGGCAGCCTTTGTTGATGGCAGCAATCAGATCGCCTTTGGTGACGTCGAAGCAGGAGCAGATTTGCGCGCTGTCCGGCAGTTTATCAACACCGATAGATGGTTTACCGCTGCCAGAGTGGGCAGGCAGGATCAGCGAGTCCGGGTTTTCCGGCAGTTCAATGGCGTTCAGTACCAGTTGCAGCAGGTTGCCATAGTCGCTGGTATCGCCCACCAGTACCGCACCGAGCAACGTTTTGTTGTCTTCGCTGACAACCAGACGTTTGTAAATCTCTTTGCTTTCGTCGAGGTAAACATAGCTACGCGCGCCTGGTGTACGACCATGCGCATCGCCAATACCGCCCACGTCTACGCCCAGCAGTTTCAGCTTGGCGCTAAGATCTGCACCTTCAAATGCGTTTTCGCTACCAAGAATGTGGTCAACAGCCACCTGAGCCATTTTGTAGCCCGGTGCTACCAGACCAAACACACGGTTGTTCCAGCTTGCGCATTCACCGATGGCGTAGATATCCGGATCGGAAGTCTGGCAGGAATCGTTAATAACGATACCCCCACGCGGAGCTACGTCCAGGCCACACTGAGTCGCCAGCTTATCGCGCGGACGGATACCGGTAGAGAAGACAATAAAGTCAACTTCCAGCTCGCTACCGTCGGCAAAACGCATGGTTTTACGTGCTTCGACACCTTCCTGCACAATTTCGAGGGTGTTTTTGCTGGTGTGAACGCGCACGCCCATGCTTTCGATTTTGCGACGAAGCTGTTCGCCGCCCATCTGATCAAGCTGTTCCGCCATCAGCATAGGGGCAAATTCGATAACGTGGGTTTCAATGCCTAAGTTTTTCAGCGCGCCAGCGGCTTCCAGACCTAACAGGCCGCCACCAACAACGGCACCGCGCTTGCTGCGACGGGCGCAGGATTCAATGGCGTTGAGGTCTTCAATGGTGCGATAGACAAAACAGTCCTGGGTATCAGAACCTTTGATCGGCGGGATCCACGGGTAGGAACCGGTCGCCATGATCAGCTTGTCATAATAAACGGTACGTCCGGCGCTGGAGTGGATCACCTTCTCCTGACGGTTGATGGTAATCGCGCGCTCACCGACCAGAACTTTAATGCCGTGTTTCTCATAAAAGCCTTCGCGCACCAGCGACAGCTCTTCGGCAGTGTGGTGAGAGAAGTAAGACGAGAGGTGTACGCGGTCATAAGCGATGCGCGGTTCTTCACAGAAAACGGTAATATCAAAGTTGGCCGCATCAGATTTATCAAGAAGATCTTCGATAAAGCGATGGCCGACCATACCGTTACCGATAATTGCGAGTCTGACTTTGCTCATTTTTGCCTCGATTTCTTTTCTATTACCGCCTACCTTAACGATTCAGCAACCCCACTTATTGATGCAAATCAAATTCACCTTTATATACCTCTTAAGGAGTATATTACTGATTTGTATAAATATTCTTAAGTTACGGAATTGTCTGACATTTCGTGCGTGTGCAAAAAATAGACAAAATAAGAGAGTTTAAAGATATGAGGATAGGTTGAGGGGAAGAGAGGAAAAAACCGGACGACGAAAGCGCCGCCCGATATTGGCAATTAATGAGAGGTCAGGGTGTTATGCTGACGGTGACGGCTGACAAAACCCAGCAGGAAGCACATCACGAATACCACAGCGTACAGACCATTTGCAGTGAGCAGCGCCGCCTGTGGACCGCTATGCTCTACAATCGGGCCAGTAACCACAAAGGTCAGCATGGTGCCGATGGTTCCGCAGGTGAGGACGAAGTTAACCAGTTTTGGGGACGGCACTTTGGTTTGCTGTGAACCCAGGGTGATGATGGTGGTATAGATCGCGCTGGAGAAGAAGCCCAGAGCGAGAATAGACCACGCCATATGTGCCGGTGTTCCAGTGTTAAAGACATACATCAGAATCGCGGCCAGTCCTGCCAGCACGGTCAGAATACGTTGCAGGTCAAAGAAACGCAGAATAAAGCTGAAGGCCCACATGCCGACCATGTACGACATCCAGAAGTTGCTTACCAGCGTTCCTGCGTCGTTCAGGCTCATGCCCAGACCTTTGGCGTACTCCGGCACCCAGGAGATAAAACCTAACTGACCGAGGATGTAGCACAGCGCCGCAATGGAGAGAAACAGCACGCCAATTCCCCATTTTTCTTTCACTACCGGAACGTCATTTTTTGGCGCATGTTTGCCCAGTGCCGGGAACTCACAGCCGAAGGTCAGAATAAAAATAGCGACGTACACCAGCCCGATGCAGGCATAAACCCAGTACCACTCAATGCTACGTGCCAGCAAAAATGCCGCGATCATCGGGAAAATCATCCCGGCCATACTGAAGAAGGAGTCGGTAAACAGCAAGCGAGAACCGCGCTGACGCCCTTCATACATTTGTGTAACCAGGAACGTACCAATCGACATGGTGATACCACTGACCACCCCGAGGATGAACATCGCCGCCGAGAACAACGCCAGACTGTGGCTGAACATCAAACCAGCAACCGCCAGCACCATCAGGAGAAAGCCAAAACGTAACTGCGTTTTCAGCGGGACGATTTCCATCAGCCAGGCGTTGAGGAAGATAGAGATTAAAATTCCGGCATTGAGGAAGGTGAAGGTGTTACTCATACTGGAAACGGGCAGATGGAAATAATCTGCAATATTCCCCATCACCATCCCGGTGACAATAACCAACGCACCGGTGAGTGCGTAGGAAAGAAAGCTAATCCATGTGAGCTTAATGCGATTGCTGTTAGTCATGATTGGCCTGCGTTGAAAGAGAAAATGGCATAGTGGGTATGCCGCGAGCGGGCGATTTTAGGTGATTTTGTGATCTGATTAAATATCTAATTGCAAACGGTTGCTAATTTGCAATATTTAAAGTGATTCTGATCACGGAATATAAGTGATCATCAGGTTACATATATTTCAAGTACGTAAAATTAGGTAAAGGAATGGCCTTGTCATTGAAGGCTATTTAGAATCTCTTCACTTGCTTTTTTTCTGCTCTGTTAAGGAAATCTCATGTTCAAATCGACCCTGGCAGCTTTTGTAGCTGTTTTCGCTCTTTCTGCTCTCTCACCTGTAGCAATGGCAGCGAAAGGGGACCCGCACGTATTGTTAACAACCTCTGCTGGTAATATCGAACTGGAGCTGGATAGCCAGAAAGCACCGGTATCAGTGCAAAACTTTGTCGATTATGTGAACAGCGGTTTTTATAACAACACCACTTTTCACCGGGTGATCCCGGGCTTTATGATTCAGGGCGGCGGTTTCACCGAGCAGATGCAGCAGAAAAAACCGAATCCGCCGATCAAAAATGAAGCTGATAACGGTCTGCGCAACACGCGCGGCACGATTGCTATGGCGCGTACTGCTGATAAAGACAGCGCAACCAGCCAGTTTTTTATTAACGTTGCCGATAACGCCTTCCTCGACCACGGCCAGCGTGATTTCGGCTACGCCGTCTTTGGTAAAGTGGTAAAAGGGATGGATGTCGCAGACAAGATTTCCCAGGTGCCGACTCATGATGTTGGTCCATACCAGAATGTGCCGTCAAAGCCGGTCGTTATCCTTTCCGCTAAAGTCCTGCCGTAACGATTTCTCGCGCGGGCAATATTGTCCGCGCATCTGCTCTCCCGGCGTAACCTGCATTTGCCGCTTATACTTGTGGCAAACGGACACGTTCAGGGAGGCATCAAGTGAAGAAACTCACCGATAAGCAAAAGTCCCGTCTTTGGGAACTTCAGCGTAATCGTAATTTCCAGGCCAGCCGCCGTCTCGAAGGTGTCGAGAGCCCCTTGGTGACGCTTACTGCCGCTGAGGCTTTGGTGCGCCTTGAAGAGCTAAGGAGGCACTATGAGCGATAAGTTCGGAGAAGGGCGCGACCCGTATCTTTATCCTGGCCTCGACATCATGCGTAACCGACTGGATATCCGCCAACAGCAGCGACTGGAGCAGGCCGCTTACGAAATGACGGCGCTGCGCGCCGCGACCATTGAGCTTGGTCCGCTGATGCGCGGTTTACCCCATTTGCGTGCTATTCATCGCCAGCTTTATCAGGATATTTTCGACTGGGCGGGCCAATTACGCGAAGTTGACATTTATCAAGGAGATACACCATTCTGCCACTTTGCCTATATCGAAAAAGAGGGCAATGCCCTGATGCAGGATCTGGAGGAAGAAGGTTATCTGGTCGGCCTTGAGAAAGAGAAGTTCGTTGAGCGGCTGGCACACTACTATTGTGAAATCAACGTCCTGCACCCATTCCGCGCGGGAAGTGGCCTTGCGCAGCGTATCTTCTTCGAACAACTGGCGATTCATGCTGGCTATCAATTGAGCTGGCTGGGCATCGAAAAAGAGGTGTGGAATCAGGCTAATCAGAGCGGGGCAATGGGCGATCTCTCTGCGCTGAAGACGATATTTAGCAAAGTGGTAAGCGAAGCCGGGGAATCTGAGTAAAATAGCGCGGTTCTTTCGTACCGGAGCCGCCATGATCCTGCTTATTGATAACTACGATTCTTTCACCTGGAACCTCTACCAGTATTTTTGTGAACTGGGGACGGATGTGCTGGTTAAGCGCAACGATGCGTTGACGCTGACGGATATTGACGCCCTTAAACCGCAGAAAATTGTCATATCGCCTGGACCCTGTACGCCAGATGAAGCCGGGATTTCCCTTGAGGTTATTCGTCACTATGCCGGACGGTTGCCGATTCTTGGCGTTTGCCTGGGGCATCAGGCGATGGCGCAGGTTTTCGGCGCTAAAGTGGTACGCGCCGCAAAGGTAATGCACGGCAAAACCTCACCCATTACGCATAACGGCGAAGGCGTATTTCAGGGGCTGGCAAATCCATTAACCGTGACGCGCTACCATTCACTGGTGGTGGACCCCGACTCGCTGCCGGAGTGTTTTGAAGTGACCGCCTGGAGCGAGACCCACGAGATTATGGGGATTCGCCATCGCCAGTGGGATCTCGAAGGGGTGCAATTTCATCCGGAAAGTATTCTTAGCGAACAGGGGCATCAGTTGCTGGCTAATTTCCTGCATCGCTGATTTCTGGTTGCCATTTAATGATTTTTTATGCATATTTTGTGATTATAATTTCATAATGATTTATGCGTAACAGGGTGATCATGAGATGGCAACTGAACAAACAGCAATTACACGCGCGACTTTCGATGAAGTGATTCTGCCGATTTATGCACCGGCAGAGTTTATTCCGGTAAAAGGCCAGGGTAGCCGAATCTGGGATCAACAGGGTAAGGAGTATGTCGATTTCGCGGGGGGGATTGCGGTTACGGCGTTAGGTCATTGCCATCCGGCGCTGGTGGAAGCGTTAAAAACCCAGGGCGAAACCTTGTGGCATATCAGCAACGTTTTCACCAATGAACCAGCATTACGTCTTGGGCGTAAACTGATTGAGGCGACCTTTGCCGAACGAGTGGTGTTTATGAACTCCGGGACGGAAGCCAACGAAACTGCCTTTAAACTGGCACGTCATTACGCTTGTGTGCGCCATAGCCCGTTCAAAACCAAAATTATTGCCTTCCATAACGCCTTTCATGGCCGATCATTGTTTACCGTCTCGGTGGGCGGCCAGCCGAAATATTCTGACGGCTTTGGGCCAAAACCGGCAGACATTATTCATGTTCCCTTTAACGATCTCCACGCGGTGAAAGCAGTGATGGATGATCATACCTGCGCAGTGGTTGTTGAGCCGATTCAGGGCGAGGGCGGCGTGACGGCTGCGACGCCGGAGTTTCTGCAGGGCTTGCGTGAACTGTGCGATCAACATCAGGCATTGCTGGTATTTGATGAAGTGCAGTGCGGGATGGGGCGGACAGGCGATTTATTTGCCTATATGCACTACGGCGTGACGCCGGATATCCTGACCTCCGCCAAAGCGTTAGGCGGTGGTTTCCCGATTAGCACCATGCTGACCACGGCGGAGATTGCGTCTGCGTTTCATCCTGGCTCGCACGGTTCCACCTACGGTGGTAATCCACTAGCCTGTGCGGTCGCTGGGGCGGCGTTTGATATCATCAATACGCCGGTCGTGCTGGAAGGCATTCAGGCGAAACGTCAGCGTTTTGTTGAGCATTTGCAGAAGATTGATCAGCAGTACGATGTGTTTAGCGATATTCGCGGCATGGGGCTGTTGATTGGTGCGGAGTTGAAACCACAATACAAAGGTAAGGCGCGTGATTTCCTTTATGCGGGTGCGGATGCAGGTGTAATGGTGCTGAACGCCGGACCAGATGTGGTGCGTTTTGCGCCGTCGCTGGTGGTGGAAGATGCGGATATCGACGAAGGGATGCAGCGTTTTGCCCGCGCAGTGGCGAAGGTGATTGCGGCGTAAAACGGGAGTAAGCCTGATAAGACGCGGTAAGCGTCGCACCAGGCAAAGGGCGTCGGATACGGCGTATGTGCCTTATCTGACCCTCGATTTTGTTCTGGCGATGAATAAATTACGCCTTCGAATCCCGCAACTTGCGACTCAACCAAATCCCGTGGTGTGGTCGCTGCCGCCAGGCCATTGCTGAAATGGTGTGCATCGTATTCAGATGGCCAATAACGCGTTGTAAATGCTGCTCCAGCGTGCCGGACGCACCTTCGTGTGGCAGCATCTCTGGCGAGTCGATGATATTGGCGTCACCAGAACTACCCGGTTCATCATATTCCAGTCGTTGCTGACAACGCTGAATGGCGATTTCACAAGACTGCAAGTACTCCTGCGCCAGTTCCGGCGGCAATGACCGGTGTTCCCGCGCCAGTGTGGTCATGGCATTGATATGTTCAACAATAAACTGACTATGTGTTACCCACAGTTTCATGTCTGCCAGATAATGGCTGTTAAACGCCGGTTCCTGCATCGCCTGATTCAGCGAGTTATACAGGGTATTATGCGCCTGATTCACCCGCATTCGCTGCCAGGCAAGTGGCGTGGGTTGCGGATCTTTACTGAGGATCAGACGAATAGCCTCCTGGTAAGTTTCTAAGGCGTCATGGGCGTTCTTGCGCAGTAAACCACTCTGCCACTGCGGCCACAGCCATACCGTGCCACCGAAGGCAATCAGACAGCCGATGATGGTATCAATGAGGCGTGGGATGATGTATTGCTCACCATTCAGCCACAGCAGTTGCAGGGTATACACAGCGGTAATGGTAAAACCGACCGTCGCCCAGCCGTAGTTCTTACGCAATATCAGATAGCTGGCGAGCGTGGTAATCAGCATCAATGTCAGGGTGTAACCTTCGGGAATTTTAAAGTGCAGCGCAACACCCGCAATGATTAACCCGACCACGGTTCCCACAGAACGATTCACAATCCGCAGGCGAGTAGCGCCATAACCATTTTGCGTCACCAACAATACCGTCATTAATATCCAATAGGATTTCGGCAAATGCAGCGCGGTGCCCATCAGGCTGGCAACACTTAGCATCACACTCAATCGTCCGGCATTACGCAGCGCTGGCGATTTCAGGGAAAGATAGCTTTTCAGCGCCGGGAGTAACGGCATTCGCCGCTGTTTATCTGCCAGCAGATCGCGGGCATAAAGTGGTTTTTGCGTTCGTAGCACGCGGGCGATGCGACTAAAGTGCCAGTAGCAAAATTGTCCCACGGGGTTATCCGGATGCTGGCGGGCGATTTTTTCCAGCGCGCCAATTTGCTTATCCATCGTAAAACGTGTCGGCAGGCGATGATAAAGAATGTCATCAGCCAGCACGCGCAGGCGGGCGGCGACAGTTTGTGCATTCCAGCGGATAACTTCCTCCGCATGGCTCCGCTCGACCAGCTTTTGCACCTCTTCCGGCTGATGCAAACTGACCGAGATATGTTCCTGTAAGTCCAGCGCCTCCTGGAAAATACGCAGCATCCGCTTGTAGTCCGTATTATTTTGCGCGGAAAGCATATGCATTTGCTGATAACACTGGGTAATTAAATCGACCGCTTTTTGCTGACGCACCAACAATGGTGGCAGAGCATTTTCGGGATCGGTGTGCTGAGTAAGCAGGCTGTATTTGGCTTCACAGTAATCCGCCAGTTCACGGTACAGCAGGCTAAGCGACTCGCGTAACGGTTGCTCACGCCAGAGCCAGAACCAGAACCAGTTAAACAGTCCATACCAGAGCGTGCCTAACGCGTAGATAAGCAACGGTTCCCAGACCGGCATATATCCCGCCAGACTGAGGGTAAAAATGGCGGCGAGTAGCGATGCGGGAAGTAATTTTGCATGCAATGGCCCTAACTCAGCAGTGACGCCAAGTATCAACGTTAACCCCGTCAGCAGAAAGGGTAGGGGGATATCTTTTTCCAGCAGCAGTTGCGTTAGCAAGCTACAAGTGGCAAACAGCGACGCACCAATGATTAAGCGTTTGAAAAAACGCTTATGAGGAGTATCAAGCCCCGCAATATTGCAACAGGCGGGGACGAGAGAAAAGAGCAGCCCGAGTCTTAATTCGCCAAGCAATAGACCAACGGCCACGGGCAAACATAGCACCAGTGTTTGTCGTAGTGCGTAGTTGATGTCGGGATGATAAATCAGTCTGCGCCACATCGGCTTAAACAAAACGGCGCGCTACCAGGTAACGCGCCACTCCGATGGGATCAACGGGTGCCGTAAACGACGATGGTTTTTCCGTGTGCAGAGATCAGGTTCTGATCTTCCAGCATCTTCAGAATACGTCCCACGGTTTCACGAGAACAGCCAACAATCTGACCGATTTCCTGACGGGTAATTTTGATTTGCATACCGTCCGGGTGAGTCATGGCATCGGGTTGTTTCGCCAGATTCAGCAGTGTCTGTGCAATACGACCTGTAACGTCGAGGAATGCCAGGTTGCCCACTTTCTCTGAAGTGACTTGCAGACGACGCGCCATCTGTGCGGAGAGACGCATCAGAATATCCGGGTTCACCTGAATTAATTGACGGAATTTTTTGTAGGAAATCTCAGCTACTTCACAGGCGGTTTTCGCACGTACCCATGCGCTACGTTCCTGGCCTTCTTCAAACAGGCCCAATTCGCCAATAAAATCACCCTGATTCAGATAGGAGAGGATCATTTCTTTACCCTCCTCGTCTTTAATCAGCACTGCCACAGAGCCTTTAACGATGTAATACAGCGTTTCCGCTTTTTCACCCTGGTGAATAAGCGTGCTCTTGGATGGGTACTTATGAATGTGGCAATGAGACAAGAACCATTCGAGAGTCGGGTCTGTTTGCGGTTTGCCAAGCACCATGCGCGGTTATCCTCTGTTATAAGCTTTCTCCAGAGCCAGAAAACGCCGCTGTCTCTGGATTGCCGAAATGTGCTTCCCGCTACCTGGGAAGGGGCTATCAACTGAACTGCACGGTAATGTGACGTCCTTTACATACATGCAGTACATCAATGTATTACTGTAGCATCCTGACTGTTTTAGCATAGCTTTCGCGTTGTGTCTCCTGGTGTCTCGCTTCAGCATGACCCAGGTCGCCTTCCGTTGCGCGATTTGGTCAGTACGCGTACTCTGTCAGGAAAATTGACGCAATGGAGTTCCGATTATGCAAGCGCGTGTGAAGTGGGTCGAAGGGTTAACTTTTTTGGGCGAGTCCGCCTCGGGTCACCAGATTTTAATGGACGGTAACTCTGGCGATAAAGCGCCAAGTCCGATGGAAATGGTGTTGATGGCGGCAGGCGGTTGCAGCGCCATTGATGTGGTTTCTATCCTGCAAAAAGGGCGTCAGGATGTGGTCGATTGTGAAGTAAAATTAACCTCTGAACGCCGCGAAGAGGCACCGCGCCTGTTTACGCACATCAATTTGCATTTTATCGTCACAGGTCGCGACCTGAAGGACGCGGCGGTTTCGCGAGCGGTGGATCTCTCTGCCGAGAAGTATTGTTCGGTAGCGCTGATGCTAGAGAAAGCCGTGAATATTACCCACTCCTATGAAGTGATAGCCGCGTGATTTAATGATTAAAATATGATGCCGGATATTATTTTATCCGGCATATAAGAACATTTACTCGATTTTCTTCCCTTCCATCAGTCGTTGTACCAGCGGCAGCATAATTAACTCCATTGCCAGACCCATTTTACCTCCCGGCACCACTAACGTATTGATGTGGGAAATGAATGAGCCTTGTAACATCGCCAGCAGCCAGGGGAAATCGATCCCTTCCAGATTACGAAAATGAATCACCACAAAACTTTCATCCAACGACGGGATGCCTTTTGCAGCGAAAGGGTTAGACGTGTCAACAGTGGGGACGCGCTGGAAGTTGATATGAGTGCGGGAAAACTGCGGCGTGATGTAGTTGATATAGTCTTCCATTGAGCGCACTACCGAGTCCATCACTGCTTCTCGTGAGTGTCCGCGCTCGCCAGTATCGCGGATGAGTTTTTGAATCCACTCCAGGTTAACGATAGGCACGACCCCAACCAATAAATCTACATGCTGCGCGACGTTATGTTGTGGCGTAACCACGCCGCCGTGCAATCCTTCATAAAACAGCACATCGGTCGGTTCTGGCAGCGCCTGCCACGGGGTAAACGTACCGGGCACCTGGTTCCACGGCACGGCTTCATCGTAGGTGTGCAGATATTTGCGCGACTGGCCTTTGCCGCTCAGCCCGTATTCAGTGAAGGTTTGTTCCAGCAGGCCGAAGTCGTTGGCCTCGGGACCGAAGTAGCTGATATGCCGCCCGGCATCGCGCGCTTTGCGGATCGCCATGTCCATTTCCGGGCGGGTGTAACGGTGAAAACTGTCGCCTTCCACTTCGGCTGCATGCAGATTTAACTGCGCGAATATTTTACGAAACGCGAGGCTGGTGGTGGTGGTCCCCGCGCCGCTGGATCCTGTTACTGCAATGACCGGATGTTTGGCAGACATAGTAACTCCATGACCTGGCTATCATTATTATCTTGTCCGCCGACGGTTGCAGGTTATTCGCGAAACTGACTACGCGGCATGATATTGACCGTTTCGTGCAGCTCCGACCATACCAGCACCGCTTCTCCGCATTGTAGCTGGCGTTTGACGTCGGCGGTTTTCTGTTCAAGTGTACGCTCATGTTCACCATAATCTGTGCCTTCGCGTAACACAAAACTTTCAATTAAATTTTCCAGCGTTTCGGGGGAGAGGTCTTGCCAGGGAATCAACATGATTTCGCCTCCAGATACATTGATAACCAGTCAGGAATGCGTGACTCAAGCCACATTTGCGGGTGGAGTAACGTACCGCTAATGAAGCCAACGTGACCGCCATGTTCGGTCAGTTGATACTCCACCTGCGTGGGTAAATTTTCCGGTTTAGGGATCACCTGATGATCCATAAACGGATCGTCTTTGGCATGAATAATTAGTGTCGGTTTGGCGATCCGATTGAGCAGCGGCATGGCGCTACACTGACGATAATAGTCGATGGCGTCAGCATAGCCGTGAATTTTGGCGGTGATCAGATCGTCAAATTCGCGGATGCGGCGCACCGATTTCAACTGCGAGAGATCTATCGGCAGTGTTCCGGGGTACGCCTTCAGTTTACGCGCTGCATTGGCTTTTAACAGATTCACCAGGTAACGCTGATAAACGCGGGAGAAGCCTTTATCCATGTGATAGCTACAGGCTTCCAGCATAAACGGCGCGGAGACAATTACCGCCGCCTCAATCGGGACGTCATTGCCTTCTTTAGCCAGCAGACAAGCCAGCATATTACCGCCAAGCGAATAGCCCACGGCAGCCGTTGGCGCATGACCAAATTCGCGTTGTAGCCAGCGTAAAAACCAACAGGCATCTTCCGTCTCACCAGAGTGATAAATGCGGTGCATCCGGTTTGGTTCACCGCTACAACCGCGAAAATGCATCACTACGCCAAGCCAACCACGCTTTTGCGCTGCCTCGACCAGACCATGTGCGTAAGGGCTATTCAGACTGCCTTCGAGACCATGAAAAACCACCAGACGCGGTTTATGTTGCGCTTGTGTGGGATCTTCACTCCACGCGAGATCGACAAAATCACCGTCAGGCAATTCCAGCCGCTGCCAGTGTGGGGTGAATTTCACCTGACGACGAAACAGACGCGGTAGCATGGTTTGCAAATGGCAATTACTGAAGCCGCGCATGGGGGTGAATTCAGCACTACTGCTGGCGTCGTTAAGATCGGTCGTCGTTACTTGCGCCATTAGTTGCTTTGGCCTTCCAGCAGCATTTGTTCCAGTTGCTCCTGGGCTTCCAGCCATGCCATTTCGCACTCTTCCAGCCCGGATTTGGCGCTGGCTTGCTGTTGCAGACAAGCGGTCAGTTCTGCTTTACGGCTCTGGTCGTATAGCTCGCTGTCGCCCAATTTTTCTTCTGCCTGTGCCAGTTGTGCATTCAGCTTTTCCATCTCTTTTTCCAGACGGGCGATTTCTTTACGTAGCGGCTGGGTTTGCGCACGCAGCTCTGCTTCCCGACGCTTCTGATCTTTACGTGCCTGGGCGCTGTTAGCGTTTTCTTTCGGCGCTTCGTCAGATTGGTTTTCCTGCTTCTGAACGTCGCTCAACCACTGTTGATAATCCTCCAGATCGCCATCGAACGGTTCGACTTTACGATCGTGAACCAGATAGAGATCGTCAGTGGTGGAACGCAGTAAGTGACGGTCGTGCGAAACGACAACCAGTGCGCCTTCAAACTCGATCAACGCTTCGGTTAGTGCCTGGCGCATGTCGAGGTCAAGGTGGTTGGTCGGTTCGTCGAGCAGCAGCAGATTCGGACGCTGCCAGACGATCAGCGCCAGCACCAGCCGTGCTTTTTCCCCACCGGAGAAACGGCGGGTTTCTTCCGTTACTTTATCGCCCTGGAAACCAAAGCCACCGAGGTAGTCTCGCAGTTTTTGTTCCAGCTCTTGCGGTGCTAAACGCGCCAGATGTTGAATGGGCGATTCATCTGCGCGCAGGTATTCCAGTTGATGCTGGGCGAAGTAACCGAGTTTAATCCCTTTCGCCAGGCCAATTTCACCGCTAATCGGCGCAAGTTCACCGGCTAACAATTTGATTAATGTTGATTTACCTGCGCCGTTGCGGCCTAACAGACCAATGCGCGAACCGGGGACCAGATTCAGTTTGATCGAGTCGAGAATAATGCGATCGCCATAACCCGCGCTGACCTTTTCCATCTTCAGCAATGGATTAGGCAGGCTTTCCGGCGCGCGGAAGCTAAAACGGAAAGGGTTATCGACGTGCGCGGGGGCAATCAGCTCCATGCGCTCGAGCATCTTAATGCGGCTCTGGGCTTGCTTCGCTTTGGTGGCTTTGGCGCGGAAACGGTCGATATAACTTTGCAGATGCGCCACGCGCTCCTGCTGGCTTTCGTACATCGCCTGTTGCTGCGCCAGACGGGTGGCGCGCTGCACTTCAAACGAACTGTAGTTGCCGGTGTACTCGAACATGCTTTGTTGTTCGATATGAATGATTTTATCGACGATCGGATCGAGGAAGTCGCGGTCGTGAGAGATAAGGATCAGCGTGCCCTGATAGCTCTTCAGCCATTTTTCCAGCCAGATAACTGCATCGAGATCGAGGTGGTTAGTCGGTTCGTCGAGCAGCAGCAAGTCTGAACGGCAAATCAGTGCCTGGGCGAGGTTAAGGCGCATTCGCCAGCCACCAGAGAAATCGCTCACCGGATACTCCAGTTGCTCATTGCTGAAACCGAGGCCATGCAGCAGGCTGGCGGCGCGGGAGCGAATACTCCACGCGTTGATAGCATCCAGCTTGCCGTGAATGGTCGCAATGGCATGTCCGTCGTTACGTTCGTTAGCATCCTGAAGTTGCGCTTCCAGTTGGCGATATTCGCGGTCGCCATCAATGACATATTCCAGTGCCGCTTGCGGTAGCGCCGGCGTTTCCTGATTCACCCACGCCAGTTGCCAGCTACCAGGAAAGGTGTAGCTGCCGCCGTCGGCGCTGATTTCATTTTTCAGCAATGCCAGTAGGGTAGATTTACCGCAGCCGTTTTTACCCACCAGGCCGACTTTCTGGCCAGGGTTAATAGTGGCGGTGGCATTATCCAGCAGGACGCGCACGCCGCGACGAATTTGTAACGAGGAGAAAACAATCATAAGGCGCCGTATGTTCAGACTATGTTAAATTATCATTATGATAATGTAGTGTATGGGCGAGCTGCCGCTCCGGGCGCAATGGTAGCCCAAAACAGCGACTATACACAAAACCATACCGGGAGGGGGATGATGTCTCAGCCAGCGAAAGTTTTGCTGCTGTATGCCCATCCGGAATCTCAGGACTCGGTGGCAAACCGGGTACTGCTTAAACCGGCCACGCAGCTCAGCAATGTTACCGTGCACGACCTTTACGCGCACTATCCCGATTTTTTTATTGATATTCCCCGTGAGCAGGCATTACTGCGTGAGCACGAGGTGATTGTTTTTCAGCATCCGCTTTATACCTACAGTTGCCCGGCGTTACTGAAAGAGTGGCTTGACCGGGTGTTAAGCCGTGGGTTTGCCAGCGGGCCGGGAGGAAACCAACTGGCGGGAAAGTACTGGCGTAGCGTGATCACCACCGGCGAACCAGAAAGTGCCTACCGTTATGACGCGCTGAATCGTTATCCGATGAGCGATGTTCTGCGCCCCTTTGAACTGGCGGCGGGCATGTGCCGGATGCATTGGTTAAGCCCCATCATTATTTACTGGGCGAGACGGCAAAGCGCACAGGAGCTGGCGAGTCACGCCAGAGCCTACAGCGACTGGCTGGCAAATCCGCTGCCCGTGGGAGGTCGCTGATGGAAGGTTCCGATTTTTTACTTGCAGGAGTGCTGTTTCTCTTCGCGGCGGTGGCTGCGGTGCCACTGGCATCGCGGCTGGGCATTGGTGCGGTGTTGGGATATTTGCTGGCTGGAATTGCGATTGGTCCGTGGGGACTGGGGTTTATTAGCGACGTCGATGAGATCCTCCACTTTTCGGAACTTGGCGTGGTGTTCCTGATGTTTATCATCGGGCTCGAGTTGAATCCTTCCAAGCTCTGGCAATTGCGGCGCTCCATTTTTGGCGTCGGCGCAGCGCAGGTGCTGTTAAGCGCGGCGTTGCTGGCAGGATTATTGATGCTGACGGACTTTGCCTGGCAGGCGGCAGTTGTGGGGGGAATTGGTCTGGCGATGTCTTCAACCGCAATGGCGTTGCAGCTAATGCGCGAGAAAGGGATGAATCGCAGCGAATCCGGTCAGTTAGGTTTCTCGGTGTTGCTGTTTCAGGATCTGGCGGTGATCCCGGCGCTGGCGTTAGTGCCGTTATTGGCGGGATCGGCAGACGAACATTTCGACTGGATGAAGGTCGGTATGAAGGTGCTGGCGTTTGTCGGCATGTTGATCGGCGGGCGCTATTTGCTGCGCCCGGTATTTCGCTTTATTGCGGCTTCAGGTGTGCGGGAAGTATTCACCGCCGCGACGTTACTGCTGGTGCTGGGGTCTGCGTTATTTATGGATGCGCTGGGGCTGTCGATGGCGCTCGGTACGTTTATTGCGGGCGTGTTGCTGGCGGAGAGCGAATATCGCCATGAACTGGAAACGGCTATCGATCCGTTTAAAGGCTTGCTGCTTGGACTGTTTTTTATCTCCGTCGGGATGTCGCTCAACCTTGGGGTGCTTTATACCCATCTTCTGTGGGTGGTGATAAGTGTGGTTGTGCTGGTAGCGGTGAAAATTCTCGTGCTGTATCTGCTGGCGAGGTTGTATGGCGTGCGCAGCTCCGAGCGGATGCAGTTTGCTGGTGTGCTGAGTCAGGGCGGTGAGTTTGCCTTTGTGCTCTTTTCTACAGCCTCTTCACAACGATTGTTTCAGGGCGATCAGATGGCGCTGTTGTTGGTGACAGTTACGCTTTCCATGATGACCACACCGCTGTTGATGAAGCTTGTGGATAAGTGGCTATCCCGCCAGTTCAACGCTCCGGAAGAAGAGGATGAAAAACCGTGGGTAAACGATGATAAACCGCAAGTGATTGTGGTGGGCTTCGGACGTTTTGGTCAGGTGATTGGTCGTTTGCTGATGGCGAATAAAATGCGCATTACCGTGCTGGAGCGGGATATCAGCGCGGTTAACCTGATGCGCAAATATGGCTACAAAGTATATTACGGCGACGCTACGCAAGTTGACCTGTTGCGCTCTGCGGGTGCAGAAGCCGCAGAATCCATCGTCATTACCTGCAATGAACCGGAAGACACCATGAAACTGGTGGAAATATGCCAGCAACACTTCCCGCATTTGCATATTCTTGCGCGAGCGCGCGGACGTGTGGAAGCGCATGAGTTATTACAGGCAGGGGTGACGCAGTTTTCCCGTGAAACATTCTCCAGTGCGTTAGAGCTGGGGCGCAAAACGCTGGTTACGCTTGGGATGCACCCGCATCAGGCACAGCGGGCACAGCTCCATTTTCGTCGCCTGGATATGCGTATGTTGCGGGAGTTAATCCCGATGCATGCCGATACCGTACAAATTTCTCGCGCCAGGGAAGCCCGACGCGAACTGGAAGAGATTTTCCAGCGTGAGATGCAACAAGAACGACGTCAGTTCGACGGCTGGGATGAATTTGAGTAGAGGGTGAATATGGCAATACGAAAACGCTTTATCGCTGGTGCAAAATGTCCAGCCTGTCAGGCGCAGGATTCAATGGCGATGTGGCGCGAAAATAATATTGATATTGTTGAATGCGTTAAGTGCGGACACCAAATGCGGGAAGCGGATAAAGAAGCCCGCGATCACGTTCGCAAAGATGAGCAAGTTATCGGGATTTTTTATCCGGACTAGCGATATGCGCTGAGTTTTTTTAAGCTAGTGAGTACACGGCTGCAGAATTCCGCTACAATCTGCGCCACAATTCTTCCCATGCTCAGGAGATATCATGAAAGTAGCAAAAGACCTGGTGGTCAGCCTGGCCTATCAGGTACGTACAGAAGACGGTGTGTTGGTTGATGAGTCTCCGGTGAGTGCGCCGCTGGACTACCTGCATGGTCACGGTTCCCTGATCTCTGGCCTGGAAACGGCGCTGGAAGGTCATGAAGTTGGCGACAAATTTGATGTCGCTGTTGGCGCGAACGACGCTTACGGTCAGTACGACGAAAACCTGGTTCAGCGCGTTCCTAAAGACGTATTTATGGGCGTTGACGAACTGCAGGTGGGTATGCGCTTCCTGGCTGAAACCGACCAGGGGCCAGTACCGGTTGAAATCACTGCCGTTGAAGACGATCACGTTGTGGTTGACGGTAACCACATGCTGGCTGGTCAGAATCTGAAATTCAACGTTGAAGTTGTGGCGATTCGTGAAGCGACCGAAGAGGAACTGGCTCACGGTCACGTTCATGGTGCGCACGATCATCACCACGATCACGACCACGACGGTTGCTGCGGCGGTCATGGCCACGATCACGGTCATGAACACGGTGGCGAAGGTTGCTGTGGCGGTAAAGGTAACGGCGGTTGCGGTTGCCACTAAGGCAGAACAGGTGACAAAAAAGCGGGGAATTCCCCGCTTTTTTTCGCCTCAATAGTGCGGAGGTGGCGTTTCTTCAGCCTGTGACGCGATGTTCGACGGCTGACTGGCTTTTAACTTCTCGGTCAGCAGACGCAGATGATCGCGCAGTTTTGCCATCTCCATTTCATGAGCGGTCACCGTGACGTTCAGTTCTTCAATGGTGATTTCCTGAAAAGCCAGTCGGCTCTCCAGCTCTGCCAGGCGTGCTTCCATTGATAAATCCTGCATGATTCACCTCTTTTGTCGAATGGTCGCCGCGGATTCTACTTAACTTTGTTGCCAGAGACAGCACTCATTTTGTGGCATCGAAACTAATTTAAACAAAAAGAGTCTGAAAATAGATGATAATAGGGCGTGTCTGTATGTAGATTTATCCGACAACGCTTTATAGTACCCTTCTGATAATAGTTAACCCTGGGGTGAGATGCCCCGATCCTGGAGATATGGATGAAATCACTGTTTAAAGTAACGCTGCTGGCGACCACAATGGCTGTTGCCCTGCATACACCAATCACTTTTGCTGCCGAAGCGGCGAAACCTGCTACAACTGCTGACAGCAAAGCAGCGTTCAAAAATGACGATCAGAAATCAGCTTACGCACTGGGCGCTTCGCTGGGTCGTTACATGGAAAATTCTCTGAAAGAACAAGAAAAGTTGGGCATTAAACTGGATAAAGATCAGCTGATCGCTGGCGTTCAGGATGCATTTGCTGATAAGAGCAAACTTTCCGATCAAGAGATCGAACAGACTCTGCAAGCGTTTGAAGCACGCGTGAAATCCTCCGCTCAGGCGAAGATGGAAAAAGATGCGGCTGATAACGAAGCGAAAGGTAAAGAGTACCGCGAGAAATTTGCCAAAGAGAAAGGTGTGAAAACCTCTTCTACTGGCCTGGTGTATCAAGTCCTGGATGCCGGTAAAGGTGAAGCACCGAAAGACAGCGACACTGTTGTGGTGAACTACAAAGGTACGCTGATCGACGGTAAAGAGTTCGATAACTCTTACACCCGTGGTGAACCGCTCTCCTTCCGTCTGGATGGTGTAATCCCGGGCTGGACTGAAGGTCTGAAGAACATTAAGAAAGGCGGCAAGATTAAGCTGGTTATTCCACCAGAACTGGCTTACGGCAAAGCGGGTGTTCCGGGGATCCCACCGAATTCTACCCTGGTGTTTGACGTAGAGCTGCTGGATGTGAAACCAGCGCCGAAGGCTGATACGAAGCCAGAAGCAGATGCTAAAGCAGCAGATTCTGCTAAAAAATAAGCATTAAAAACCGCCGCCTGACCAGGCGGCGGTTTTTTTATTGCAGGCCGGATATAATTAGTGCTGGAAAGCGGAACCTCCGCTGTATTAATTTAATTACCCGCATCATTAATGAGCCTGCCCTGAAAAGTTAACGACAGGCTCCTGAAAAGGAGTGTTTTTTTTCATGTCCAGGTCGCTTTTAACCAACGAAACCAGTGAGTTGGATTTACTGGATCAACGTCCTTTCGACCAGACCGATTTTGATATTCTGAAATCCTACGAAGCGGTGGTGGACGGGTTAGCGATGCTCATTGGCTCCCACTGTGAAATCGTTTTGCACTCTTTGCAGGATTTAAAATGTTCAGCCATTCGTATTGCCAACGGTGAACATACAGGCCGGAAGATTGGTTCGCCAATTACCGATCTGGCGCTGCGTATGCTGCACGATATGACGGGGGCGGATAGCAGCGTTTCTAAATGCTACTTTACTCGCGCCAAAAGCGGAGTATTAATGAAGTCCCTGACAATCGCCATTCGTAACCGCGAACAGCGAGTGATTGGTCTGCTATGTATCAATATGAATCTTGATGTTCCTTTCTCGCAGATTATGAGCACTTTTGTGCCGCCAGAAACCCCGGATGTCGGTTCAAGCGTCAACTTTGCCTCTTCTGTTGAAGATCTGGTTACCCAAACGCTGGAGTTCACCATTGAAGAAGTGAACGCCGATCGCAATGTTTCTAATAACGCCAAAAATCGCCAGATCGTGCTGAATCTTTACGAGAAAGGCATCTTCGACATCAAAGACGCGATCAACCAGGTGGCTGACCGTCTGAATATCTCCAAACATACTGTCTATCTCTATATCCGTCAGTTCAAGAGCGGTGATTTCCAGGGGCAAGATAAGTAATGCGTTTTGCCATCGTGGTAACCGGGCCAGCATACGGTACGCAACAGGCGAGTAGTGCTTTTCAGTTTGCGCAGGCGCTGATAGCCGAAGGTCATGAGCTGAGTAGCGTCTTTTTCTACCGGGAAGGTGTCTACAACGCCAACCAGTTGACCTCTCCCGCGAGTGATGAATTTGACCTTGTGCGCGGCTGGCAGCAATTGAATACACAACACGGCGTGATGCTGAATATTTGTGTGGCGGCAGCATTACGTCGCGGTATTGTCGATGAAACTGAGGCTGGAAGATTAGGTCTGGCATCAGCTAATCTCCAGCCGGGCTTTACCTTAAGTGGCCTTGGCGCTCTGGCGGAAGCCTCGCTGACCTGCGACAGGGTGGTACAGTTCTGATGAAACGAATTGCGTTTGTCTTTTCTACTGCACCCCACGGCACAGCGGCTGGCCGTGAAGGATTAGATGCATTACTCGCAACCTCCGCATTAACTGACGATATTGCAGTTTTCTTTATTGCCGATGGTGTTTTTCAAATTCTGCCAGGCCAAAAGCCCGATGTAGTGCTGGCGCGTGATTACATCGCTACCTTTAAACTGCTGGGGCTTTACGACATTGAACAGTGTTGGGTTTGTGCGGCTTCACTACGTGAACGCGGGTTAAATCCGGAGACACCATTGGTCGTGGAAGCCACGCCGCTCGAAGCTGAAACATTACGTCGTGAGCTTGGCAATTATGATGTTATTTTAAGATTTTGAGGCGTCCATGCTGCACACATTACATCGCTCCCCCTGGTTGACGGATTTTTCTGCACTGCTGCGTCTGCTCGGCGAGGGCGACGAACTGCTGTTATTGCAGGATGGCGTAACTGCCGCAGTTGACGGTAACCGCTACCTTGAAAGTCTACGTAATGCCCCCATTAAGGTCTATGCCCTGAACGAAGACCTCATTGCTCGCGGTTTGAGTGGTCAAATTTCGAACGATATCATCCGAATTGACTATACTGATTTCGTCAGACTTACGGTTAAGCACACCAGTCAGATGGCCTGGTGACGGCGGGATCGTTGTATATTTCTTGACACCTTTTCGACACCGCCCTAAAATTCGGCGTCCTCATATTGTGTGAGGACGTTTTATTACGTGTTTACGAAGCAAAAGCTAAAACCAGGAGCTATTTAATGGCAACAGTTAACCAGCTGGTACGCAAACCACGTGCTCGCAAAGTTGCGAAAAGCAACGTGCCTGCGCTGGAAGCATGCCCGCAAAAACGTGGCGTATGTACTCGTGTATATACTACCACTCCTAAAAAACCGAACTCCGCACTGCGTAAAGTATGCCGTGTTCGTCTGACTAACGGTTTCGAAGTGACTTCCTACATCGGTGGTGAAGGTCACAACTTGCAGGAACACTCCGTGATCCTGATCCGTGGCGGTCGTGTTAAAGACCTCCCGGGTGTTCGTTACCACACCGTACGTGGCGCGCTTGACTGCTCCGGCGTTAAAGACCGTAAGCAGGCTCGTTCCAAGTATGGCGTGAAGCGTCCTAAGGCTTAATGGTTCTCCGTTAAGTAAGGCCAAACGTTTTAAATTAATGTCAAACTAAACTCGTAGAGTTTTGGACAATCCTGAATTAACAACGGAGTATTTCCATGCCACGTCGTCGCGTCATTGGTCAGCGTAAAATTCTGCCAGATCCGAAGTTCGGATCAGAACTGCTGGCTAAATTTGTAAATATCCTGATGGTAGATGGTAAAAAATCTACTGCTGAATCTATCGTATACAGCGCGCTGGAGACCCTGGCTCAGCGTTCTGGTAAATCTGAACTGGAAGCATTCGAAGTAGCTCTCGAAAACGTGCGCCCGACTGTCGAAGTTAAGTCTCGCCGCGTTGGTGGTTCTACTTATCAGGTCCCAGTTGAAGTCCGTCCGGTTCGTCGTAATGCTCTGGCAATGCGTTGGATCGTTGAAGCTGCTCGTAAACGCGGTGATAAATCCATGGCTCTGCGCCTGGCGAACGAACTTTCCGATGCTGCAGAAAACAAAGGCACTGCAGTTAAGAAACGTGAAGACGTTCACCGTATGGCCGAAGCCAACAAGGCGTTCGCACACTACCGTTGGTAATCCCTTCGGAGTTTTAGTCACCAGGCGGGCGCTTCCAGTAAGCAGCCCGCTTTGGGCTACTTAAATTGAACGCCTAAAAGATAAACGAGGAAACAAATGGCTCGTACAACACCCATCGCACGCTACCGTAACATCGGTATCAGTGCGCACATCGACGCCGGTAAAACCACTACTACCGAACGTATTCTGTTCTACACCGGTGTAAACCATAAAATCGGTGAAGTTCATGACGGCGCTGCAACCATGGACTGGATGGAGCAGGAGCAGGAACGTGGTATTACCATCACTTCCGCTGCGACTACTGCATTCTGGTCTGGTATGGCTAAGCAGTATGAGCCGCATCGCATCAACATCATCGACACCCCGGGGCACGTTGACTTCACAATCGAAGTAGAACGTTCCATGCGTGTTCTCGATGGTGCGGTAATGGTTTACTGCGCAGTTGGTGGTGTTCAGCCGCAGTCTGAAACCGTATGGCGTCAGGCAAACAAATATAAAGTTCCGCGCATTGCGTTCGTTAACAAAATGGACCGCATGGGTGCGAACTTCCTGAAAGTTGTTAACCAGATCAAAACCCGTCTGGGCGCGAACCCGGTTCCGCTGCAGTTGGCGATTGGTGCTGAAGAACATTTCACCGGTGTTGTTGACCTGGTGAAAATGAAAGCTATCAACTGGAACGATGCTGACCAGGGCGTAACCTTCGAATACGAAGATATCCCGGCAGACATGGTTGAACTGGCTAACGAATGGCACCAGAACCTGATCGAATCCGCGGCTGAAGCTTCTGAAGAGCTGATGGAAAAATACCTGGGTGGTGAAGAACTGACTGAAGCAGAAATCAAAGGTGCTCTGCGTCAGCGCGTTCTGAACAACGAAATCATCCTGGTAACCTGTGGTTCTGCGTTCAAGAACAAAGGTGTTCAGGCGATGCTGGATGCGGTAATTGATTACCTGCCATCCCCGGTTGACGTACCTGCGATCAACGGTATCCTGGACGACGGTAAAGACACTCCGGCTGAACGTCACGCAAGTGATGACGAGCCGTTCTCTGCACTGGCGTTCAAAATTGCTACCGACCCGTTTGTTGGTAACCTGACCTTCTTCCGTGTGTACTCCGGTGTGGTTAACTCTGGTGATACCGTACTGAACTCCGTGAAAGCTGCACGTGAGCGTTTCGGCCGTATCGTTCAGATGCATGCTAACAAACGTGAAGAGATCAAAGAAGTTCGCGCGGGCGACATCGCTGCTGCAATCGGTCTGAAAGACGTAACCACTGGTGACACCCTGTGTGACCCGGATGCGCCGATCATTCTGGAACGTATGGAATTCCCTGAGCCGGTAATCTCCATCGCAGTAGAACCGAAAACCAAAGCTGACCAGGAAAAAATGGGTCTGGCTCTGGGCCGTCTGGCTAAAGAAGACCCGTCTTTCCGTGTATGGACTGACGAAGAATCTAACCAGACCATCATCGCGGGTATGGGTGAGCTGCACCTCGACATCATCGTTGACCGTATGAAGCGTGAATTCAACGTTGAAGCGAACGTAGGTAAACCGCAGGTTGCTTACCGTGAAACTATCCGCCAGAAAGTTACCGATGTTGAAGGTAAACACGCGAAACAGTCTGGTGGTCGTGGTCAGTATGGTCATGTTGTTATCGACATGTACCCGCTGGAGCCGGGTTCAAACCCGAAAGGCTACGAGTTCATCAACGACATTAAAGGTGGTGTAATCCCTGGCGAATACATCCCGGCCGTTGATAAAGGTATCCAGGAACAACTGAAAGCTGGCCCGCTGGCAGGCTACCCGGTAGTAGACATGGGTATTCGTCTGCACTTCGGTTCTTACCATGACGTTGACTCCTCTGAACTGGCGTTTAAACTGGCTGCTTCTATCGCCTTTAAAGAAGGCTTTAAGAAAGCGAAACCAGTTCTGCTTGAGCCGATCATGAAGGTTGAAGTAGAAACTCCTGAAGAGAACACCGGTGACGTTATCGGTGACTTGAGCCGTCGTCGTGGTATGCTCAAAGGTCAGGAATCTGAAGTTACTGGCGTTAAGATCCACGCTGAAGTACCGCTGTCTGAAATGTTCGGATATGCAACTCAGCTGCGCTCTCTGACCAAAGGTCGCGCATCATACACTATGGAATTCCTGAAGTATGATGAAGCGCCGAGTAACGTTGCTCAGGCCGTAATTGAAGCCCGTGGTAAATAAGCCTCAGGGTTAATACCAAAGTCCCGTGCTCTCTCCTGAAGGGGAGAGCACTATAGTAAGGAATATAGCCGTGTCTAAAGAAAAATTTGAACGTACAAAACCGCACGTTAACGTTGGTACTATCGGCCACGTTGACCACGGTAAAACTACTCTGACCGCTGCAATCACCACCGTACTGGCTAAAACCTACGGCGGTGCTGCTCGTGCATTCGACCAGATCGATAACGCGCCGGAAGAAAAAGCTCGTGGTATCACCATCAACACTTCTCACGTTGAATACGACACCCCGACCCGTCACTACGCACACGTAGACTGCCCGGGGCACGCCGACTATGTTAAAA
>NZ_PTSB01000095.1:0-460 GCF_002965125.1 Escherichia sp. MOD1-EC6162 | reverse complement strand
CGGTTTTTCCAGTATCTGTAGCTGCTGCGATGAACCCCGAACACATGGCAGAGTGTGACCACAGGATAATGCGCTCTGAGTTTCCCGATTATCGAGAACTGTTCAGGGAGTCTGACATCAAGAGCGCGGTAGCCTTTTTTAATATTTCATTCTCCATTTCAATGCGTTGTAGCTTTTTCCTCAGCTCACGTATTTCGATTTGTTCTGGTGTTATCGGAGAGGCTTTTGGTATTTTGCCCTGACGCTCATCACGCAGTTGTTTGACCCATCTTGTCATTGTGGAAAGGCCGACATCCATAGCTTTGGCGGCATCTGCCACCGTGTAGTTCTGGTCAACAACCAGTTGAGCGGATTCGCGTTTAAACTCTGCGCTGAAATTTCTTTTTTTCATTGGAGCACCTGTGTTGTTCTGAGGTGAGCATATCACCTCTGTTCAGGTGGCCAAATTCAGTGTGCCACT
>NZ_PTSB01000094.1:0-460 GCF_002965125.1 Escherichia sp. MOD1-EC6162 | reverse complement strand
AACCTCCTGACGCAGGCGGTCACGCCGCCCGGCTTTCAGTGAGGCATCCCAGCCTTTGCCCATATCACCCCCGCGTGGCGGACATGATGCCCAAAGGGGTATCGATGATTTCCAGACAGGCGTCGGTCAGCTTTTCCATGCGGTTAAACCAGCCGTTCAGGTATTTGCCCTGGGCGGGTTTTGATTTGATGATGTCGGCATAAAAGCGGGAACGACGGACAATACAGCGGGCCAGCAACCAGTCCGGGGTGGACAGGCTCACGGCCTTACGGGTACGCGGGCCGATGATGCCGTCAGCATCCACATCCGCGGCTTCCTGCAAAATTCTGATGGCTTTTTTAACGCCATGCTGAACCGCCGCATCGAACACAAACATCGCCACGCCATCAGGCCACTGGTCACATCCGGCAGGCAGCCAGTAATCGCGCCAGTAAATCTGCGCAACCTGTTCGCGGGTTAA
>NZ_PTSB01000012.1:0-131065 GCF_002965125.1 Escherichia sp. MOD1-EC6162 | reverse complement strand
AATTAAACTTCGTAATGAATTACGTGTTCACTCTTGAGACTTGGTATTCATTTAGCGTCTTGCGACGTTAAGAATCCGTATCTTCGAGTGCCCACACAGATTGTCTGATAAATTGTTAAAGAGCAGTTGCGACGCGGCTTTCAGCTCACTGTCGCGAGGTGGCGTATATTACGCTTTCCTCTTTCAGAGTCAACCCTGAATTTCAGGATTTTTTCTCTTCAACCGAACCGGCTGTTTGTGTGAAGTGATTCACATCCGCCGTGTCGATGGAGGCGCATTATAGGGAGTCGTTTCAGGAAGACAAGCGGAAAAATGCATTTTTATTTCAACCGCTCATCTTTTAATCGTTACGCCGATTTTTGCTGCTTTTTTATCGCTTGCGGCAGGTCTGCCAGGCTATTTAACACCCAATCCGCTGCATTTTCAGCTTCAGGGGTAACAGGTTTCCCCGTACGCACCAGCACTTTTGTTCCCACGTTCGCCGCAGCCGCTGCCTGCATATCTTCTAATTTATCGCCCACCATATAAGAAGCGGCCATATCAATATGCAAATAATCGCGTGCTGACAAAAGCATTCCTGGATGTGGTTTACGGCAATCGCAGACCTGGCGAAACTCTTCAACACTGCCCTGCGGATGATGCGGGCAATAATAGATGCCATCCAGATCGACATCACGGTCCGCCAGCGACCAGTCCATCCACTCGGTCAGCGTTTCAAACTGCGCTTCAGTAAATTTGCCGCGCGCAATACCAGACTGGTTCGTTACCACCACCAGCGCAAAGCCCATTTTTTTTAGCTCACGCATGGCGTCAATGACACCGTCGATAAATTCAAAGTTATCGATCTCATGGACATAGCCGTGATCGACATTAATGGTGCCGTCACGGTCAAGAAAAATTGCGGGTACGCTCTTCGCCACCTTTTATAACTCCTTAATAAGGCATGTGCCGCTAGTATCGCATGTTTCGACCTGCAAGAAAGTGCTCTTCGTATAAACCTGATTGATTTAGACGTCTGGATGCCTTAACATCCATTTCATTGACGGCTTTGACCGTATCAGGCAGTCGAAATGCCACGACTAACTTAATGACGATAATAAATAATCAATGATAAAACTTTCGAATATCACCAAAGTGTTCCACCAGGGCACCCGCACTATCCAGGCGTTAAACAACGTCAGTCTGCATGTGCCAGCCGGACAAATTTATGGCGTTATCGGTGCCTCTGGCGCGGGTAAGAGTACGCTTATCCGTTGTGTAAACCTGCTGGAGCGCCCAACCGAGGGTAGCGTTCTGGTCGATGGCCAGGAACTGACCACGCTGTCAGAATCCGAGTTGACCAAAGCGCGCCGTCATATTGGCATGATTTTCCAGCACTTTAACCTGCTCTCTTCGCGTACTGTTTTTGGTAACGTGGCACTGCCGCTGGAGCTGGACAACACGCCAAAAGAGGAGATCAAACGTCGCGTGACGGAATTACTGGCGCTGGTTGGTCTTGGTGACAAACATGATAGCTACCCGTCGAATCTTTCCGGTGGGCAGAAACAGCGTGTGGCGATTGCTCGCGCATTAGCCAGCAATCCCAAAGTGTTGCTGTGCGATGAGGCCACCAGCGCACTGGACCCGGCAACCACGCGTTCTATTCTCGAACTGCTGAAAGACATCAACCGCCGTCTGGGTTTGACGATTCTGTTAATCACCCACGAAATGGACGTTGTGAAGCGTATTTGTGATTGCGTGGCGGTTATCAGCAATGGTGAGTTGATCGAGCAAGACACAGTAAGTGAAGTGTTCTCGCATCCGAAAACGCCGCTGGCACAAAAATTTATTCAGTCGACCCTGCATCTGGATATCCCGGAAGATTATCAGGAACGTCTGCAAGCGGAGCCGTTCACTGATTGTGTCCCCATGCTGCGCCTGGAGTTTACCGGTCAGTCAGTAGATGCCCCGTTGCTTTCTGAAACCGCACGTCGTTTCAACGTTAATAACAACATTATTAGCGCGCAGATGGATTACGCCGGAGGCGTTAAGTTCGGCATCATGCTGACCGAAATGCACGGTACACAACAAGATACGCAAGCCGCCATTGCCTGGCTGCAAGAACACCATGTAAAAGTAGAGGTACTGGGTTATGTCTGAGCCGATGATGTGGTTGCTGGTTCGTGGCGTATGGGAAACGCTGGCAATGACCTTCGTATCCGGTTTTTTCGGTTTTGTGATTGGTCTGCCGGTCGGCGTCCTGCTTTATGTCACACGTCCGGGGCAAATTATTGCTAACGCGAAGTTGTATCGTACCGTATCTGCGATTGTGAACATTTTCCGTTCCATTCCGTTCATTATTTTACTGGTATGGATGATTCCGTTTACTCGCATTATTGTCGGCACATCGATTGGTTTGCAGGCGGCGATTGTTCCGCTGACAGTTGGCGCAGCACCGTTTATTGCCCGTATGGTCGAAAACGCCCTGCTGGAGATCCCAACCGGGTTGATTGAAGCCTCCCGCGCAATGGGTGCCACACCGATGCAGATCGTGCGCAAAGTGCTGTTACCAGAGGCGTTGCCGGGTCTGGTAAATGCCGCAACTATCACCCTGATTACTCTGGTCGGTTATTCCGCGATGGGTGGTGCAGTCGGAGCCGGTGGTTTGGGTCAGATTGGCTATCAATATGGTTACATCGGCTATAACGCAACGGTGATGAATACGGTGCTGGTATTGCTGGTCATTCTGGTTTATTTAATTCAGTTCGCAGGCGATCGCATCGTCCGGGCTGTCACTCGCAAGTAACGTTCAACACAACATAAATAATTGAAGAAGGAATAAGGTATGGCGTTCAAACTCAAAACCTTTGCGGCAGTGGGAGCCCTGATTGGATCACTGGCACTGGTAGGCTGCGGTCAGGATGAAAAAGATCCAAACCACATTAAAGTCGGCGTGATTGTCGGTGCCGAACAGCAAGTTGCAGAAGTCGCGCAGAAAGTTGCGAAAGACAAATATGGCCTGGACGTTGAGCTGGTCACCTTCAACGACTACGTGCTACCGAACGAAGCATTAAGCAAAGGCGATATCGACGCCAACGCCTTCCAGCACAAACCGTACCTCGATCAGCAACTGAAGGATCGTGGCTACAAACTGGTTGCAGTAGGTAATACTTTTGTTTATCCGATTGCCGGTTATTCCAAGAAAATCAAATCACTGGATGAACTACCCAATGAAGCACAGGTTGCCGTACCGAATGATCCGACTAACCTCGGCCGTTCACTGCTGCTGCTGCAAAAAGTGGGGTTGATCAAGCTGAAAGATGGCGTAGGTCTGCTGCCGACCGTGCTTGATGTGGTTGAGAATCCTAAAAATCTGAAAATTGTTGAGCTGGAAGCACCGCAATTGCCACGTTCCCTGGACGATGCACAGATTGCTCTGGCGGTTATCAACACCACCTATGCCAGCCAGATTGGCCTGACTCCGGCGAAAGACGGTATCTTCGTGGAAGACAAAGAGTCTCCTTACGTAAACCTGATCGTGACCCGTGAAGATAACAAAGACGCGGAAAACGTGAAGAAATTCGTCCAGGCTTATCAGTCTGATGAAGTTTATGAAGCGGCAAATAAAGTGTTTAACGGCGGTGCGGTTAAAGGCTGGTAATTTTTAGGCTGTTTCCACAATTTGTAATATCATTCAGGACGGGCGCTTGCCCGTCTTGTCATTTTTACAAGCGCCTGATTCAATATTGACGTTTTGATCATACATTGAGGAAATACTATGCGTGCTTTACCGATCTGTTTATTAGCACTCATGCTAAGCGGCTGTTCTATGTTAAGCAGATCCCCTGTCGAATCCGTTCAAAGCACTGCACCCCAGCCGAAAGCGGAGCCTGCAAAACCGAAAGCGCCGCGCGCCACGCCGGTCCGAATTTATACCAATGCTGAAGAATTAGTCGGCAAACCGTTCCGCGATCTCGGTGAAGTCAGTGGCGACTCTTGCCAGGCCTCTAATCAGGATTCTCCACCGAGCATCCCAACCGCACGTAAGCGGATGCAAATCAATGCCTCCAAAATGAAAGCCAATGCGGTATTACTGCATAGCTGTGAAGTCACCAGCGGTACGCCAGGCTGCTATCGTCAGGCTGTGTGCATCGGTTCAGCGCTTAACATTACGGCGAAATGAGCAGTTTCCAGTTTGAGCAAATAGGTGTTATTCGCTCACCCTATAAAGAAAAATTCGCCGTTCCGCGCCAGCCTGGGCTGGTAAAAAGCGCCAACGGAGAACTGCACCTTATTGCTCCTTACAACCAGGCCGATGCCGTACGCGGCCTGGAAGCGTTCAGCCATTTATGGATCCTTTTCGTCTTTCATCAAACGATGGAAGGTGGCTGGCGCCCGACTGTGCGTCCGCCTCGTCTCGGCGGTAACGCCAGAATGGGCGTTTTCGCCACGCGTTCTACTTTTCGCCCTAACCCGATTGGGATGTCACTGGTAGAGCTGAAAGAGGTTGTTTGCCATAAAGATAACGTGATTCTGAAGCTCGGCGGTCTGGATCTGGTCGATGGTACGCCGGTGGTGGATATAAAACCTTACCTCCCCTTTGCCGAATCGCTTCCCGATGCCAGCGCCAGCTATGCGCAAAGCGCGCCAGCAGCAGAGATGGCGGTGAGATTTACCGCAGACGTCGAAAAGCAACTTTTGACGCTGGAGAAGCGTTATCCGCAGTTAACGCTGTTTATCCGCGAAGTACTGGCGCAGGACCCGCGCCCGGCCTATCGTAAAGGTGAAGACACGGGTAAAACCTATGCCGTCTGGCTGCATGATTTTAACGTCCGCTGGCGAGTCACCGAGACTGGTTTTGAAGTCTTTGCGCTGGAAGCGCGTTAAATTCACGCCCTTCTCTTTTGACATTTCTTCTGCACTGGTAAACTAAATCACTTTTTTTGTCCCAGGCTCGCCTTGAGCCTGTTCTACCTTCCAACTGGAACCGTAACAACATGCGTACTAGCCAATACCTGCTCTCCACTCTCAAGGAGACACCTGCCGACGCCGAGGTGATCAGCCATCAACTGATGCTACGCGCCGGGATGATCCGCAAGCTGGCCTCCGGGTTATATACCTGGCTGCCGACCGGCGTGCGCGTTCTGAAAAAAGTCGAAAACATCGTGCGTGAAGAGATGAACAACGCCGGTGCGATCGAGGTGTCAATGCCAGTGGTTCAGCCAGCCGATCTGTGGCAAGAGAGTGGTCGTTGGGAACAGTACGGTCCGGAACTGCTGCGTTTTGTTGACCGTGGCGAGCGTCCGTTCGTACTCGGCCCAACTCATGAAGAAGTTATTACCGACCTGATTCGTAATGAGCTGAGTTCTTACAAACAGTTACCGCTGAACTTCTATCAGATCCAGACCAAGTTCCGTGATGAAGTTCGTCCACGTTTCGGCGTCATGCGTTCCCGCGAATTCCTGATGAAAGATGCTTACTCTTTCCACACTTCTCAGGAATCCTTGCAGGAAACCTACGATGCAATGTATGCGGCCTACAGCAAAATCTTCAGCCGTATGGGGCTGGATTTCCGCGCCGTACAGGCCGACACCGGTTCTATCGGCGGCAGCGCCTCTCACGAATTCCAGGTGCTGGCACAGAGCGGTGAAGACGATGTGGTCTTCTCCGACACCTCTGACTACGCAGCTAACATTGAACTGGCAGAAGCTATCGCGCCGAAAGAACCGCGCGCTGCTGCAACTCAGGAAATGACGCTGGTTGATACACCGAACGCGAAAACCATCGCTGAGCTGGTTGAACAGTTCAATCTGCCGATTGAAAAAACCGTTAAAACACTGCTGGTTAAAGCCGTTGAAGGCAGCAGCTTCCCGCTGGTTGCGCTGCTGGTGCGCGGTGACCACGAACTGAACGAAGTAAAAGCGGAGAAACTGCCGCAGGTTGCCAGCCCGCTGACTTTCGCAACCGAAGAAGAAATTCGTGCCGTCGTTAAAGCAGGCCCGGGTTCACTGGGTCCGGTAAACATGCCGATTCCGGTTGTAATTGACCGTACCGTTGCGGCGATGAGTGATTTTGCTGCCGGTGCTAACATCGACGGTAAACACTACTTTGGTATCAACTGGGATCGCGATGTCGCAACCCCGGAAGTTGCTGACATCCGTAACGTAGTGGCTGGCGATCCAAGCCCGGATGGTCAGGGTACGCTGCTGATCAAACGCGGTATCGAAGTCGGTCACATCTTCCAGTTGGGTACTAAGTATTCTGAAGCTCTGAAAGCCTCCGTACAGGGCGAAGATGGCCGCAACCAGATCCTGACTATGGGTTGCTACGGTATTGGGGTTACGCGTGTAGTGGCTGCGGCGATTGAGCAAAACTACGACGAGCGCGGCATCGTATGGCCTGACGCGATCGCACCGTTCCAGGTAGCTATTCTGCCGATGAACATGCACAAATCCTTCCGCGTACAAGAACTGGCCGGGAAACTTTACAGCGAACTGCGTGCGCAGGGAATCGAAGTCCTGCTGGATGACCGTAAAGAACGTCCGGGCGTGATGTTTGCCGATATGGAACTGATCGGTATTCCACACACTATCGTGCTGGGCGACCGTAACCTCGACAACGACGATATCGAATACAAATACCGTCGTAACGGCGAGAAGCAATTAATTAAGACCGGTGACATCGTCGATTATCTGGTGAAACAGATTAAAGGCTGATGCCAGAAAGGGTCCTGAATTTCAGGACCCTTTTTTACATGGATTGTATAAAATGAATAAACCAAAGGCGTACTGTCGTCTGCTTCTCCCTTGCTTTCTTTTACTTTCGGCCTGTACCGTTGATATTAGTCAGCCAGACTCATCAGCCACAGCGGTAGATGCCGAGGCGAAAACATGGGCAGTCAAATTCCAGCATCAAAGCTCTTTTACCGAACAATCAATAACTGAAATAACTGAATCTGACCTCAAGCCCGGCGATTTGCTGTTCTCCTCAAGCCTTGGGGTAACCTCATTCGGTATCCGCGTCTTCAGCACTTCCTCGGTGAGTCACGTTGCCATCTATTTAGGTGATAATAACGTCGCAGAAGCGACAGGCGCTGGCGTCCAGATTGTTTCCCTGAAAAAAGCCATGAAGCATAGTGATAAGCTTTTCGTCTTACGAGCCCCGGATCTTACCCCGCAACAAGCCACAGATATCACCGCGTTCGCCAACAAAATCAAAGATAGCGGGTATAACTATCGCGGCATTGTCGAATTTATTCCGTTTATGGTGACCCGCCAGATGTGCTCACTGAATCCTTTTTCCGCAGATTTCCGCCAACAGTGCGTCAGCGGCCTGGCGAAAGCGCAGTTAAGCAGTGTTGGCGAGGGGGACAAAAAATCGTGGTTTTGTTCGGAATTTGTCACGGATGCATTTGCCAAAGCCGGGCATCCGCTTACGCTGGCGCAGTCAGGTTGGATTAGTCCTGCCGAACTGATGCATATGCGTGCTGGCGATGTCTCTGCGTTTAGGCCAGAAGCACAGTTACAGTATGTTGGGCATCTGAAACCAGGGATTTATATCAAAACGGGTCGCTTCGTTGGACTGACCCGGTGATAAAAGCCAGTCTCAGAGTGTTTATGCCGGATGTGGATTAAACGTTTGATCACTCCTAAGGAATGGGGGGGTTTTGTAGGCATGATAAGACGCGCCAGCGTCGCATCAGGCGTTGTGCACAGAATGCCGGATACGGTGTGAACATCTTATTCGACCTACAAAATCGTGCTAATTCAAAACATTGCAATCTACTCTGTAGGCCTGATAAGCGTAGCGCATCAGGCAATTTTGCGTTTGTTTCTGCCACAAGCAGGTTTACTGCCCCAAACTACTGCAATCCTGGTTCGGGAAAAATTTACCAGCCGTATCGGGCGCTAATACCTTAGTCGGTGCCCCGATATCCGGATTAGCCTCAAGCGTAAAGTGACCTTCTACTGACAGCAGCACCGGTTTTTCACTGCTGCCGCGAGCAGCCAGATAGCCTCGTTCCAGCTCTGCGTTATTTGCCACCGCGAATCGTTTTCCGGTCGCACAATCAGTAAAAGTTGCTGCGTCAGCCATATAAAAATACATGCCACGCATGGTCATCGGCGTCATGGGCAAGCTGGATTTTGCCGGTTCCAGTGTGTAGTTGAACTGCGATTCAATCGGATTACCTTCACGATCGAGCATCTCCAGCGCATCACCTTTTGCCCGATAATATGACTTTTCGCCTTTAGTGTCGGTTAATACAAGTTTGTCTGCGGTTCTCGCCCATGTACCGTAGGAAGCAAAAGATGAAGGCTCTTCACGAGCGCCCAGATAGCGCTCATTCATTACCCAGGTTCCATCTTTTTCGAGAAACAAAGAGGTTTCGATCCCTTCACAATCAGCACACGGCAGCACACCACGCCAGCTTTGCGGCATCGGTTTCAGCTCGGCGGCCTGCGCTGGGGAAAGCATATCTACTTCGGCCCGATTATTACATCCCATTAGAGTAAAGAGACTGATTACAGTCATCGCTGCTACTATCGCTTTTCTCACCATCAATTCCTTCTTTTTATTCCCGACCGCTGCGCACTTTGCCACGCAACGCCTTCACGGTTGATTTTTGTGCTTTCGATACCAGCCTGCGCTCTTTCGATGCACGGGTAGGTCGCGTCGGTCGTCGGGATTTTTGTACCGTTGTTAATTCTTTAATCACTGCCACCAGTCGGGCCAGCGCCGCTTCGCGGTTCAGTTCCTGGCTGCGGTATTCCTGAGCCTTAATGACAATCACACCATCACTACTAATCAGGTGATGGCTGGCGGCGAGCAGGCGCTCTTTGTAATACTCTGGCAGGCTGGAGGCCCGAATGTCAAAACGCAGATGAATAGCCGTTGAGGTCTTATTGACATGCTGCCCGCCCGCCCCCTGAGCACGAATGGCGGTGATCTCAAGCTCGCCATCGGGGATAGCAACATGTCGGGAAATCACAATCATGACGGTTGTTGCCAGACAGTTAAGTTTACTTCCAGATTATTCTTATCATCCGATAACCAGATAATGCCGTCCTGAATCGTTGCCTGTAGTGTCATGGTGCGATCGGCAAAGGCACTCACTTTTGCCAGTTGCTCGTCGTCCAGATACCAGACGGAAAGATTGGCAAACTGCGCGCATTTGTTCTGATTTTGCTGCCACCAGATCTGCGCCGCCCGACTATTATAGGCAAACAGCGCCACTTCCGCGGCCTGGGTGCAGGCTTTCTTAATTCGCCGCTCGTCCGGCAGCCCCAGTTCAATCCACAAATCAATACCTAAATGATCATTACGCAGCCACGCTTCCGGCTCGTCATCGGCACACAAACCACGGGTAAATTGCAGACGTTCATCGGCATATTTCAGCCATGCCAGAAGGCGCAGCATCATGCGCTCCTGAGTTTCTGAAGGGTGGCGCGCCAGCGTCAGAGAGGCATCGAGAAACTGGTTGCGGTCAAGATCGGCCACATTAACCGTCGCTTTATAAATTGTCGCTTTAAGCGCCATAAGAAAACTCCTTTCGAATCAGGAGGCCATTGTAACGGAATACGTGCAGTTGCGGCGCTGATATTGCAGAAATGAGTGTGGTATAGTCACCTTGCGAAACAGGGTTTATCTTCGTAGGCTTAGACTTGCATCCACGGTTAAGTCAGAGTGCTGACAGGAGGGCATGTGGAAAAATATTGTGAGTTAATACGCAAGCGGTACGCGGAAATCGCCAGCGGAGACTTAGGATACGTTCCGGACGCGCTGGGCTGCGTTTTGAAAGTGCTGAATGAAATGGCTGCCGACGATGCCCTTTCAGAGGCTGTCAGGGAAAAAGCAGCATACGCTGCGGCAAACTTACTGGTGAGCGATTATGTCAATGAATGATACGTATCAACCTATCAATTGTGATGATTACGATAATCTTGAGCTCGCCTGCCAGCATCACCTGTTGCTGACGCTGGAGCTGAAAGATGGCGAAAAATTGCAGGGTAAAGCCAATGATTTAGTGTCCCGCAAAAATGTGGAATATCTGGTCGTCGATGTCGCTGGCGAAACCCGCGAGTTGCGCCTGGATAAAATTACCAGCTTTAGCCATCCGGAAATCGGTACGGTAGTGGTGAGTGAGTCCTGATTCACTTTTGCCGGATGCGACGCATAGCGCGTCTTATCCGGCTACGCTGAACTAACTATTTCTCTGCCAGAAAAAACTTACACCAGCCTCATCTTCAGCAAAGCCTTCACGTGTAACAAAAATTCCCGCTGCCGCAATCAACGTTTCGCCATAAAACAGCAGTGGCGTAGTATCACGCAGCCACGGCGGCACGCCCAGTTCCTGCCAGATTTTCTTTAACTTACGTCCACCGTTGCGCCCGACAATGTGCAGCAATCCCGACGCCTTAAAACGAACGCTAACCGCTTCGTCAGCACGCGGAGGACGAATATCTCCTCCCGCAGTAAACTGCACACTTCCCAGATCAGCCGGTAATTCCAGCGGCTGTTGCCACGCCAGCCACGGCACAATGGTTTCGCTTTGCCCGGCAACGGATTTAATCCACCACAGTTGCGACAGATAGCGACGGATTTCAAACGCGCCAAAGCGCAAACAGGGGGAAGCATCTTCCCGCGCCAGTGCAACTTCTTGCCAAATCCGTACCAGCGCATCGCGGGAAGGCATCGGCGCATTCAGCCCAGCCAGCCAGCGGCGGATAATCGCCGCGCGGCGGACATCGCTCATCGCCATCATTGGCGCAATCTGTAGCGTTCCCTGCGACGTTTGGCAGTGCGCTAAATCATCCGCCAGCAGTTCATCCAACAGGCTCTCTTGTTCAGCGCAAAGCGTGGCGCTGCGTGCCGTTGCTTCGGCAAAATGCGGCCAACGCTGCTGTAATAACGGCACCACGTGCAGGCGCAGGAAGTTACGATCGTAGCTATCGTCCTGATTACTTTCGTCTTCAATCCAGCGTAAGCCATGTTTATGTGCCCACTGCTCCAGCTCTCCACGTGTGCGAGTGAGCAACGGGCGGATAAGCCGGGTTCCGGCAAAATCAGATACTTCTCCCATAGCGGAAAGCCCGGCAGGGCCACTGCCACGTTTTAACGCCAGCAAAAAGGTTTCACATTGATCGTTAAGATGTTGTGCAGTGACCAGAACTTCTCCGGGTAACAGCGTTCGGGCAAATGCCTGATAACGCGCCTGCCGTGCCTGGGCCTCAATGCCTAACCCCTCTTGCGCAAGCTGCACGCGCTCAACCACCAGCGGCACCTGCCACTGCTGGCAGATATTTTCACAATGCACGACCCAAGCATCAGCATTAGCACTTAAACCGTGATGCACATGGATAGCGCGTAACGTGACGTCCGGATTTTCAGCCCGCCACTGCACCAGTTGATGCAGTAAAACGGTGGAGTCCAGTCCGCCACTAAAGGCCACCAGAATCTGGCGTGAGGCGAGAAGTTGAGTATTCAGCGTGAGTGTCATGATAGTGCGAATCTACAATAGAGATGCCCGGCACGTTACCGGGCAAATGCGACGATGACAAGCCTTACTGCTCATACAGTTCCAGTGGCAGCCCGTCAGGATCGTTAAAGAACGTAAAGCGTTTTTGCGTATACGGGTCGACACGTATCGCTTCACATTTCACATTATGGCTTTCAAGGTGCGCCACTGCCGTATCAATATCATCAACGCTAAATGCCAGATGGCGCAGGCCGCAGGCTTCCGGTCGGCTGGGGCGCTCCGGTGGGAATGGAAATGAGAAAAGCTCAATCACGTACTGCCCGTTAAGCGCCAAATCCCCTTTCCACGAATCACGCGCTTCGCGATAAACTTCGCTTTGCAGCGTGAAGCCGAGAATATCGCAGTAGAAGGCTTTGCTCACCGCATAATCCGTCGCAATAATCGCAATATGGTGAACCTGTTTTAAACCCAACATAGAATCTCCTGCATTGATATGATACGCACGTGCATCGCTATATATTGATAATACGCACAAATTACAGGAAAGATGAATCAGACATTTATACTCGTCATACTTTAAGTTGCATGTGCTGCGTCTGCGTTCGCTCACACCAGTCACTTACTTATATAAGCTCCTGGTGATTCACTCGCTTGTCGCCTTCCTGCAACTCGAATTATTTAGAGTATACTCTGATTTTAAAACAACATCTCAAACGCCTGTAATAGCGGTTGAGATGCGGTTTGGTGAAGCGCTTTGCGGGAGATTACTCTGCGCTATTCTTGCTAACACTCTCGGCAATGCGGCGCAAATATTCGTTATTCTTAAACGCTATCATAATTAATTCGAAAGTCATACGACAGCTTATAAGGCCAATGACGGTATAAGCTACCCCTAAGATAATGTTTCCGCTAAATATGGAGAAGACACCGCCTATCAGTGTCAGCACCATAGCCAGCCAGTAAAAAAACACCAGAACACGCGGCATAAGAAGATGATCAAATCCTAAAATTGCTTTCATATTTTATCCTTAAAAATTCTATGAGATTGATAAAGTTATATTATTTTTGACCACTGTGTATATTTGTATATGCCTCCGAAATCGGAGTTATCAACATGAGTTCAAGAATTTTATGGCAGGGGAAAACGAAAGAAAGATTATCTAAATGTATTTATAATATGACTAAATAAACTACATAGAAAAAAAGGCCACCGGAGTGACCCTTTTCAGAAAATTTGCTGATTACGCGTAACCGTAGCTCATCAGTCGCTGATAACGACGATTTTTTAAATCTTCAGTGCTTAACACGTCGAGATCGGCCAGATCCGCCAGCAGTTGCGCTTTCAGAGACGCAGCCATCGCTTCCGGGTTACGGTGAGCGCCGCCCAACGGTTCCGGGATGATGGAGTCAATCAGTTTCAGTTCTTTCAGACGCGGAGCGATGATGCCCATCGCTTCAGCCGCCAGCGGGGCCTTGTCTGCGCTCTTCCAGAGGATAGAGGCACAACCTTCCGGCGAGATAACGGAATAGGTGCTGTATTGCAGCATATTCACTTTATCGCCCACGCCAATGGCCAGCGCACCGCCAGAACCACCTTCACCGATAACCGTACAAACGACCGGTACGCCGAGGCGAGACATTTCACGCAGGTTACGCGCGATGGCTTCAGACTGACCACGTTCTTCTGCGCCCACACCCGGATAAGCCCCAGGGGTGTCGATAAAGGTGATGATTGGCATCTTAAAGCGTTCAGCCATTTGCATCAGACGCAGTGCTTTGCGGTAACCTTCTGGCGCTGGCATACCAAAGTTACGACGAATTTTCTCTTTGGTTTCACGGCCTTTCTGATGACCAATAATCATCACCGGACGACCGTCAAGACGGGCGATACCACCGACGATAGCTTTGTCATCTGCATACGCGCGGTCGCCTGCCAGTTCGTCAAATTCATCAAATGCCAGGCGAACGTAATCCAGGGTATAAGGGCGCTGTGGATGGCGTGCCAGTTGGGCAATCTGCCATGCACCGAGATCGGCGAAGATTTTACGCGTCAGTTCTACGCTTTTTTCACGCAGACGATGCACTTCTTCATCGATGTTAATATCCAGTTTCTCATCCTGGCGGCTAACCGCAGTCAGAGAATCGATTTTCGCTTCCAGCTCTGCAATCGGCTGTTCAAAATCAAGGAAATTCAGACTCATAGTATTCCTGTATTAGTCAAACTCCAGTTCCACCTGCTCCGAACCAATGAGGCCACGGAGATCGTTTAACAAACGATCGCTCGGAGAGACACGCCACGTCGCGCCAAAACGCAACCGTGCACGTGCATCCGCCCTCTGATAGTAGAGATGTACTGGAATTGTCCCAGAGCGGTGGGGTTCCAGAGACTGACGGAGTCGGTTTAAAAGCTGGTCATCAATTTGCCTGTCCGTCAGCGAGATAGCAAGCCCGCGAGCATATTTTTCCCGGGCTTCGTCAATATCCATCACTTCGCGAGCGGTCATTTTAAGCCCACCGCTGAAGTCATCAAAGCTGACCTGTCCGCTGACGATAAGTATGCGGTCTTTTTCCAGCAATTGCTGGTATTTATCCAGGGCGTCAGTAAATAACATCACTTCCAGCCGCCCGGAACGGTCATCCAGCGTGCAGATACCGATACGATTGCCGCGCTTGGTGACCATAACCCGCGCGGCAACAACGAGCCCCGCAGCCGTGGTGACTTTACCACGTTCTGTCGGGTGCATGTCTTTCAGCCTTACGCCTCCGACATAACGCTCAATCTCTTTTAAATACTGGTTGATCGGGTGGCCCGTCAGGTACAGACCCAACGTTTCGCGCTCCCCATCTAACACCACCTGCTCCGGCCACGGCTGGCAGCTAGCGTAGGATTGTTCAATTTGTTCCGGCTCTTCTGCCAGCACGCCGAACATATCGGCCTGGCCGATGGCTTCCGCTTTCGCGTGTTGATCTGCCGCTTTTAACGCATCGCCCAGCGAGTTCATTAACGCCGCGCGGTGTGGCCCCAGGCGGTCAAATGCCCCTGACATGATCAGTTTTTCCAGCACCCGCCGGTTCAGTTTTTTGGTGTCGGTACGGGCGCAAAGATCAAACAGTTCGCGGAAGTAGCCACCTTTATTACGGGCTTCGATGATGGCCTCAATTGGCCCTTCACCCACCCCTTTGATAGCGCCAATACCATACACGATTTCCCCGTCATCGTTGACGTGGAAATGGTAAAGACCGGAGTTTATATCTGGCGGCAGGATTTTAAGGCCCATCCGCCAGCACTCATCCACCAGGCCAACCACTTTCTCGGTATTGTCCATATCGGCAGTCATTACCGCCGCCATAAACTCTGCCGGATAGTGCGCTTTCAGCCATAACGTTTGATAAGACACCAAAGCATAGGCCGCAGAGTGCGATTTGTTAAATCCGTAACCCGCAAATTTCTCTACCAGGTCGAAGATTTTCATCGCCAGTTCGGCATTGATGCCGTTCTTTTCTGCACCTTCGGCAAAAACAGAACGCTGCTTGGCCATCTCTTCCGGCTTTTTCTTACCCATCGCACGACGCAGCATATCCGCGCCGCCGAGGGTATAGCCAGAAAGTACCTGGGCAATCTGCATTACCTGTTCCTGATACAGGATAATACCGTAAGTTGGCTCCAGAACCGGTTTCAGGCTTTCATGCTGCCACTGCACGTCTGGGTAGGAGATCTCCTCGCGACCATGTTTACGGTCGATAAAGTTATCCACCATCCCTGATTGCAACGGACCTGGGCGGAACAGCGCCACCAGTGCGATCATATCTTCGAAGCAGTCAGGTTGTAGACGCTTGATCAAATCTTTCATGCCGCGCGATTCAAGCTGGAATACCGCTGTGGTTTCCGAGCGTTGCAGCATGTCGAAACTTTTCTTGTCATCCAGCGGGATCGCGGCGATATCCAGCGGCGGCTCGCCATTTTTCGCCCGCCGCTTGTTGATCATCTCCAGCGCCCAGTTGATGATGGTGAGAGTACGCAGGCCGAGGAAGTCGAACTTCACCAGTCCGGCGTATTCAACGTCGCTTTTATCAAACTGAGTGACCGGATGTTTGCCTTCTTCATCGCAATAAAGCGGCGCAAAATCGGTAATTTTGGTCGGCGCGATAACCACCCCACCGGCGTGTTTACCCGCGTTACGGGTAACCCCTTCCAGTTTACGCGCCATGTCGATCAGCGCCTTAACTTCTTCATCCGCTTCGTAAATTTCTGGCAACTGCGGCTCGGCTTCAAACGCTTTCGCCAGCGTCATCCCCGGATCTGGCGGGATCAGTTTCGAGATACGATCGACAAAGCCATACGGATGCCCCAGCACGCGACCTACGTCGCGGATCACCGCTTTTGCCGCCATCGTACCGAAGGTGATGATCTGCGATACCGCATCGCGACCGTACATGTCCGCCACATGTTCGATAACCTGGTCGCGTTTCTCCATACAGAAGTCAACGTCGAAGTCAGGCATGGAGACACGTTCCGGGTTAAGGAAACGTTCGAACAGCAGGTCGAATTCTAGCGGATCGAGGTCAGTGATTTTCAGCGCGTAGGCCACCAGTGACCCCGCACCGGAACCACGGCCAGGCCCTACCGGTACACCGTTATCCTTCGACCACTGGATAAATTCCATAACGATGAGGAAGTAGCCAGGGAAGCCCATCTGGTTGATAACCTGGAGTTCAGTATCCAGACGCTCGTCATATTCCGGGCGGCGCTTAAGACGTTCTTCTTCGTCAGGGAATAAAAATGCCAGACGCTCTTCCAGACCTTCTTTTGCTCGCTTAACCAGATAATCTTCGGTGCTCATGTCCCCGGTCGGGAACTGCGGCAGGAAGTATTCACCAAGACGCACGGTCACGTTACAACGTTTGGCAATCTCCACGGTGTTAGCAAGAGCTTCCGGGATGTCGGCAAACAGCTCGCACATCTCCTCTTCGCTACGCATATATTGCTGCGGCGAATAGTTACGCGGACGTTTGGGATCGTCGAGGGTAAAGCCGTCGTGGATCGCGACGCGGATTTCGTGCGCGTCGAAATCACTGCTGTCGATAAAGCGCACGTCGTTGGTTGCCACAACAGGCAAACCGCGCCTTTCCGCCAGTTCCACCGCCGCGTGCAAATAGCTTTCTTCATCCGGCCTGCCGGTGCGAATCAATTCGAGAAAATAGCGATCCGGGAAGTGCTCTTCATAAAACGCGACACACTCATCTACCAGTGCGCTGTTACCACGCAAAAGGCTGCGCCCGACGTCGCCCATGCGTCCGCCGGAGAGGAGGATCAACCCTGCGTTTAATTCGATAAGCCAGTCGCGATCGATGATCGGCCCGGCGGCACCATACCCGCGCTGATACGCTTTTGAGATCAGCAACGTCAGATTCTGATAGCCGGTATTGTTCGCCGCCAGCACCGTCAGGTGGGTTAACTCATCACCCAGCAGGTCGCACTGGACATTAAAATCCGCCCCGACGATAGGCTTAATCCCTGCGCCATGTCCCGCTCCGTAGAACTTCACCAGACCGCAAAGGTTGGTGAAATCAGTGATCGCCAGTGCCGGCATCCCCAACGCCGCCGCCTTTTTTACCAGCGGCGCGGTTTTTGCCAGACCATCGATCATCGAGTAGTCGCTGTGCACCCGTAGGTGAACGAAACGTGGTTCAGACATCTTCAGATTCCGGTTTACTTAATCTCGACACAAGAATCAGGACGCAAGTCCCAGTGCGCGTTTGACAGGGCCAAAGCTGCGCCGATGGTGTTCGGTCGCACCGTGTTCAGCCAGTTTTTCCAGATGAAAAGCCGTTGGATACCCTTTGTGTTGGGCAAATCCATATTGTGGGTAAATGATGTCCAGCTCCGCCATTTCAGCATCGCGTGTCACTTTCGCCAGGATAGACGCCGCACTGATTTCCGGCACGCGACTGTCGCCTTTAACAACCGCCATCGATGGCATCGGTAATTTCGGGCAGCGGTTACCATCAATCAACACATATTCCGGCGCAATATGCAGCCCCGCTACGGCACGCTGCATCGCCAGCATGGTTGCGTGTAAAATATTCAGTTCGTCGATTTCATGAGGTTCCGCGCGACCCAGACTCCAGCTTAACGCCTTCTCTTTGATCTCTTCACAGAGCGCCAGACGGCGTTTTTCACTCAGCTTTTTGGAATCATTCAACCCGACAATCGGGCGCGCCGGATCGAGGATCACGGCAGCGGTAACGACCGCACCGACCAACGGCCCGCGCCCAACTTCATCCACACCTGCAACAAGCTGCGTATGCGGATAAACAAATTCGATCATTGTGCTAACTCCAGAACGGCCTGCGCCGCCTGCTCATCGGCATTGCAGCGGATCTGCTGATGCAGCTCGCGGAAAGTGTCGTGCATCGCATGGCTGGTTTTACCATTCGCCAACAGCGGTAACAGCGCCGCAGCCAGTTTTTGCGGCTCACACTCTTCCTGCAATAACTCTTTGACTAACTCTCTGCCCGCCAGCAAATTTGGCAGTGAGACATAATCAGTTTTCACCAGCCGTTTCGCCAGCCAGAAGGTGAAAGGCTTCATACGATAGCCCACCACCATCGGGCATTTCGCCAGCATACACTCCAGTGCTGCCGTGCCCGACGCCAGTAGCGCCGCATCGCTGGCGACCATCGCCTCACGGCCCATCCCATCCAGCAAATGAACCGACAGGTCTGGCGCGACTTCAGCTTTGATGCGTTCAAACTGCCCGCGGCGTTTGGCATTCACCAGCGGCACCACAATCTCAAGATCCGGATATGTCTGGCGCAAAAGCTGGGCCGTTTTCAGGAAATCGGCACTAAGCATTTCGACTTCCGCGCCACGGCTCCCCGGCAGCAACGCCAGGCAGTGGGCATCGTGAGGGATCCCCAACACATCTCGTGCGGCATTTTTATCTGGATCTAACGGCATGGCATCAGCCATTGTGTGGCCGATAAAACGGCACGGCACGTTGTATTTGTCGTAAAACGCTTTTTCGAAAGGCAGAAATGCGAGGACTAAATCAGTGGCTCTGCCTATTTTGAAAACGCGTTTCTGTCGCCACGCCCACACGGACGGACTGACATAATGAATGGTTTTGATACCCTGCTTTTTGAGGTTACCTTCGAGGGTAATATTGAAGTCAGGCGCATCAATGCCAACAAAAACATCTGGCTTCAGTTCGCCAAAACGCTTTGTCAGATCGGCACGAATATGCAGTAAGCGACGCAGACGACCAAGCACTTCAACAATGCCCATCACCGCCAGTTCTTCCATTTCGTACCAGGCTTCGCAGCCTTCAGCCTGCATCCGTGGCCCGGCAACACCGACAAAGCGGGCGTTGGGCACACGTTCTTTCAGAGCACGGATTAAACCGGCCCCCAGGATATCGCCGGAGGTTTCTCCGGCGACCAGGGCAATCGTTAATGGACGCTGTTCAGCCATTAACGAATCAGACCGCGCGTTGAGCGAGCAAAGAAATCGGCAAAGGCTTTCACTTCCGGATGCGTTTCCGCCAGTTCAGCAATTTCCGGTTTCACTTCATCAAGCGTTTTACCGCTGCGATAAATCAGCTTGTACGCATTGCGGATAGCGGTAATCGCCTCACGGCTGAATCCGCGGCGCTTCAGCCCTTCGATATTGACACCGAACGGCGTTGCGTGGTTACCCTGCGCAATGACATAAGGAGGGACGTCCTGTGCCACACCGGAGCAACCGCCAACCATCACATGCGCACCAATGATGCAGAACTGATGGACTGCGGTCATGCCGCCGATGATCGCAAAGTCGTCTACCGATACGTGCCCCGCCAGCGTTGCGTTGTTGGCGAGAATGCAGCGGTTACCTACCGTACAATCGTGCGCAATGTGCGCATTGATCATCAGTAAGTTGTCGCTGCCCACCTTCGTCAATCCACCGCCCTGGACTGTGCCACGATGAATGGTGACGCTTTCGCGAATGCGGTTACGATCGCCAATCTCCACACGGGTCGGTTCGCCAGCATATTTCAGATCCTGGTTAACTTCACCGATGGAGGCGAACTGATAAATCTCATTGTCGCGGCCAATTTTAGTATGACCATTCACGACAACGTGAGATTTCAGTACGGTATTCTCACCAATTTCGACATGGGGTCCAACGATACAAAAAGGACCAATGTGAGCGTTGGCACCAATCGACGCGCCCTCTTCCACAATGGCGGTTGGATGCACAAAGGCGGATTTATCAATCACGTATCAGGCCTCCCGGCTACGAGCACACATCATCGTTGCTTCGCAAACTACCTTACCGTCGACCAGAGCAACCCCTTTAAAACGGGTCAGGCCACGGCGCGTTTTTTCGAAAGTGACTTCCATGATCATTTGATCGCCTGGTACAACCGGGCGCTTGAAGCGCGCTTCATCAATACCGGCGAAGTAGTAAAGTTCACCCGGTTCCAGTTTTCCTACGCTTTTAAACGCCAGAATACCTGTTGCCTGTGCCATAGCTTCCAGAATCAGCACTCCCGGGAAAATCGGTTTTCCAGGGAAATGGCCCTGGAAGAATGGCTCATTGACAGAGACATTTTTAACTGCGCGCAGAAAACGACCTTCTTCAAAATCCAGCACGCGATCCACCAGTAAGAATGGGAAACGGTGCGGTAGAAGTTCTAAAATCTCTTCAATCTGCAGAGTATGAGTGTTAGTAGTCAAGATACTCTTCCTGTCAAAATATAAGAAACGATAATAATAACACGGCCTGCCGCAATCGTAAGAATGAGACAGGCCGTAAAGTTTGGCGAACAATAGATGGAACGTTAGTCTTGCTGATTAACCTTGCGCTCAAGCGATTTCAGACGCTTGCTCATATCATCAATGTTCATCACCAGTGCAGCGGTTTTGCGCCAGACTTTGTTGGGTTGCAGCGGAATGCCTGAGGAATAGACGCCAGGTTCAGTAATAGGACGCATCACCATACCCATGCCCGTAACCGTCACTTTATCGCATATTTCCATATGCCCGTTGATTACGCTGGCACCGCCGATCATGCAGTAACGACCAATTTTCAGGCTGCCCGCCATAATGACGCCACCGGCAACCGCCGTATTGTCGCCAATCACGACGTTATGTGCAATCTGACACTGATTATCAATGATCACGCCATTGCCGATCACCGTGTCATCCAGCGCGCCGCGATCGATGGTAGTACAGGCACCAATCTCCACGCGATCGCCAATAATCACGCGACCAATCTGTGGGATCTTCACCCAGTTACCACGATCGTTGGCATAGCCAAAGCCGTCTGCACCGATCACAGTTCCGGATTGGATCAGGCAATTCTGACCGATCTGGATCTCATGGTAAATGGTTACGTTCGCCCAAAGGCGCGAACCTGCGCCGATTTTGCTGTTTTTACCAACGAAGCAACCGGCACCGATAATCACGTTATCACCCAGCTCAACGCCGGACTCAATGACCGCGTTAGCGCCAATTGAGACGTTGTTACCCAGCTTCGCCGTTGCATCAATCACCGCACTTGGTGCAATGTTCTGCGCGGGCTGCGGCGTGGTATCTAAAATTTGCGCCATGCGCGCGTAAGTCAGGTAGGGATTCTTCACTACCAGTGCGGCACTTTTCGCGAAAGGAAGATCGTCCTGGGTCATCACAACCGCGGACGCCTGGCACAAGCCTAAATGTTCACGGTATTTAGGATTAACCATGAACGTAATATGACCTGTTTGTGCAGATTGCATGGACGCAACGCCGGTGATGACGATATCGCCATCACCGTGTAGTTCTGCATCCAACTGCTGCGCTAAATCAGCCAGTCGAATTGAAGGCATTACTTATTTAACCTGTTTCAGTACGTCGGCAGTGATGTCTTTTACATCGCTGCTGTTGTAAGCAACGGCGTTTGCATCAACAACCAGATCGATGCTCTGGCTGCTGGCAACGGATTTCACAGCAGTCTGGATACGAGTAACCAGTTTGCCGCGTTCTTCGTTGGAACGACGTGCGCGATCTTGTTCAAAAGCCTGCGCTTTCTGAGCAAAAGTCTGGCGCTGAGCCATCACGTCTTTTTCCAGCTTAGTACGATCGCTACCGGCTTTCATGGACTGCAGCTTTTTCATTTTAGCCTGCAGATCGGTTTCCATACGCTGCAGTTCGCTGGCACGGCCTTTGAACTCATTTTCCAGCGTGTTAGAAACACCGGTTTTCTGTGCTACCTGCTGGAACAGGCTACCCATATTGACGATTGCAATTTTGTCAGCCGCCTGAGCAGAAGTTGCCAGTGCTAAACCGAGACCTGCAGCTAATAACCACTTTTTCACAATAAACTCCTTACCATCCCATTTGCACCGGAAGGTGCAGTTCTTTGCGTGGCCCGGCGATCTTATAAAGATCGCCAAAAGTCATCGCTACACTACCACTACATTCCTTTGTGGAGAACACTTACCAGGTTTTACCAATGTTAAACTGGAACTGTTCTGCTTTGTCTCCATCGTACTTTTTGAACGGCTGGGCGTAGGAGAACACCAACGGCCCCAATGGGGACATCCATTGTAATGCGATACCCGCAGACATACGGATATTGCTTGGATCACTATAGTCCGGATATCCAGAATATTGGCTGGAATCCCAGTTTGTATCCCAAACAGTACCCATATCCCAGAAGAAGGAAGTGCGGACTGAGTTAGCATACTTGTCGCTAATGAACGGTGTCGGGGTGATGAGTTCGAGGCTGGCAACCGCCATGGCGTTACCGCCTACAGCATCATCCGATTTACACAGATCTTTTGCGCCGTCCTGAGTCGCACATTCGTAGTCGTAGTCCGGATCATAATTACTGGCCTGATGCGGGAAGTAAACCGCTTTCGGACCAATGGTGTTGGACTGGAAGCCACGCACGGTGCTGGAACCACCGGCATAGAAGTTTTCATAGAACGGCATCTCTTTGCCGCCTAAGCCATCACCGTAACCCCAACGAGTACGGCCCAGCACAACCCATTTGTGATCGTCGTCGATCGGCACATAGGTCGCCGTGTCTAACGTCACTTTGTAGTATTCGTTATCCGATCCCGGAATGGTCACTTTACCCGTCAGGTTGACACGCGAACCATCCGTCGGGAAGTAACCACGGTCGAGCTTGTTATAGGTCCAGCCATAGTTGAACGTGAAGTCGTCCGTTTTGAAGCTGTTATCTTGATCAGAGGTGCTCGGATGTTCACCCATAGAGTAGAGATAACGCCACATCGCGACCTGCGGCTGCATGTTAGACAAGGAGTTATGTACATAACCCAGACCTGCACGCAGCGAGTTGTATTCGTTAACCGGGAAGCCTAACGTCACGTCTGTACCATAACTCTTGTTGGTATAGTCGGACAGGTCGGCGTCATCTGCCTGGAAGTCATTATAGAAGACACGACCACCAAGGCTTACGCCATCTACAGTGAAGTATGGGTTGGTAACGGACAGTTCAGCATAGGTCTGGTAATCGTTTTTAGTACCGTTAATACCAACAGCATAACCCGTACCTAACCAGTTATCCTGCTGTACGCCCGCCTGGAAGCTCACGCCACTTTCTGTACCGTAACCAATACCGAAGTTGAAGCTACCGGTGTTACGTTCTTTGACCTTGTAAACCACATCAACCTGGTCCGGACTACCCGGGACACGTTGGGTATCGGTATCAACCGTTTCAAAGAAGCCCAGACGATTCAGACGTTCTTTACCCTGATCAACCAGATCGCTGCCTAACCAGGCACCTTCCATCTGGCGCATTTCACGGCGCAGGACGGCATCTTTCGATGTGTCGTTACCTTCAAAACGGATCTTACGCACGTAGAAACGGTTACCCGCATCGACATTCACACGTAATTTAACGGTTTTGTCGGCATCGTTAATTTCAGGCATCGACTGTACGCGCGGATAGGCATAACCATAGCGACCGAGAAGCTTTTTAATATCATCTTCCATTTTGGTCACTTTGGTGCCGTTATACAGCTCACCCGGCTCGATTTTCGTCAGTTGCTCAATTTCAGCGGAGTGGCCGGCAAGATTGCCGCTCACTTCAACACCAGAGAGCTTATACTGATCGCCTTCGGTGATGTTTACCGTGACGTAGATACCTTTCTTATCCGGCGTCAGACTGACCTGAGTCGAGTCAATGTTAAAACGGGCATAACCGCGATCCAGATAGTAACTGCGCAGGGTTTCAAGGTCGCCCGCCAGTTTCTGTTTCTGGTATTTACGATCACCTACCACGTTCCACCACGGCACTTCGTCACGCAGTTGGAAATGAGAGATCAGTTCGTCGGTGGTGAAGGCATGGTTACCAACAATGTTGATTTGCTGGATTTCTGCTGACACACCTTCCTGGAACACCAGTTTAAGGTCAACACGGTTACGCGGCAGTGGTGTCACGACAGCTTTTACGCTGGCGCTGTATTTACCGACGCTGTAGTAGAAGTCTTCCAGACCTTTTTCGATATCAGCAATGGTGGTGCGATCAAGAGATTCGCCCACACGCACGCCAGAAGCCTCGAGGTTTTGCTTCAGCATGTCATCTTTCACCGATTTGTTACCGGAGAAAGTGATGCTGGCAATGGTCGGACGTTCTTTTACCTGAACCAGAAGGGTATCACCATCACGAAGGACGCGAACATCCTCAAAGTTGCCGGTAGCAAACAGAGCGCGAATGGTATTACTGATATCTTCATCATTAACCGTGTCGCCTGTGCGCACCGGCATACTGAGGAGGGCCGCACCAACGGCGACACGCTGAAGGCCTTCGAAATGAATGTCTTTCACTACGAACCCTTCAGCACCGTATACGGTGGCGCTGCTAAACAGCAGCGACGCTATGAGCAACTTTTTCATCGCCATCGTTATTATGCGTTCTTCCTAACTAACTCTCATAACCGAGAGAAATCATTGAAAAGTGCAAGCCCCATTAACAACACCAGCAGAATCGAGCCAATGCGATAACAAAAGTCTTGAACCCGCTCGGATACCGGTCCGCCCTTGATCTTTTCGATCGCAAGGAACAGCAGATGCCCCCCGTCAAGTACGGGCAACGGAAACAGGTTAATTATCCCTAAGTTCACGCTAATAAGCGCAAGAAACGGCAGATAATAAACAACCCCGAGTTCCGCTGTCATCCCAGCCCCCTTGGCGATAGAGATCGGCCCACTGAGGTTGTTCAGTTTCACATCACCGGTGATCAATTTTCCCAGCATACTGACCGTCAGCTTCATCAACTGCCACGTTTTGTCCGTGGCTTCGACGATGGCGTTGAACGGCCCATACTGGCGTACAACTTTATACTCATCTGGCAAAGGAATGACTTTCGGCTCAATACCGACAAAGCCAATCGCCTTGCCATTACCCGGTTTGCTCTCCGGGACTAATGTTAAAGACAAGGGACTCCCCTGCCTTTCAATTTCCAACGCTAAGGCTTTACCCGGGTTATCCCGGACAAGCATCACAAACGCCACCCATTGCGTTAATGGCTGACCATCGACTTTAACGATCCTGTCGCCTGCTTGCAAACCCGCCTTGCTTGCCGCTGAGTTTGGCTGCACATTTTCCAGTACAGGTTCAATTTGCGGCCCACGGGGACGAATCCCCAAAGAAGATACAGGATCTTCTTTATCAGGCTCAAACGCCCAGTGACGTAAATCGAGCCTTACATCGCGTCGCTGGTCGCTGCCGAATGGTGCTACGGTAACGGTGGTACTTTCATCGCCAATTTTATCGACCAACTGCAAACGCACAGCATCCCAATCAGGCGTTTCGATACCATCAACGGCTTTTAGTTCCGTACCTGGTGCAATTTGTGCTTGCGCAGCTATCGAGTTGGGCAATATTTCGCCAATCACCGGACGAACACCAGGCACGCCAATGATAAAAACCAGCCAGTAGGCAAAGATAGCAAAAATGAAGTTTGCAACCGGACCTGCGGCTATAATCGCCGCACGTTGGCCGACAGATTTATTATTGAAGGCCTGGTGGCGGAGTTCCGGAACAACCGGTTCTGCGCGCTCATCCAGCATTTTGACATAACCGCCCAACGGGATCAGGGCGATGACATATTCAGTGCCTGACTTATCAGTCCGGCGCCAGAGCGCCTTACCAAAGCCTATCGAGAATCGCTCAACGCGGACACCACAACGCCGGGCAACCCAGAAATGACCAAATTCATGCACGGTGATAAGCACACCCAGTGCAACGATGAACGAAGCCAAATCCCAGAGAAAACTCAGCATAATACCTTCCGTCAAAGCGTCCTGAATACCAGCAACAACAGACAAGCAAAGACCGGCACCGCAGCCGTCAGGCTATCAATACGATCCAAAATACCGCCGTGTCCTGGAATTAAATGACCGCTGTCCTTAATTCCTGCTTCACGCTTAAACATGCTCTCGGTCAAGTCGCCTAACACTGAGGCTAACGCCGCGACAATAGAGCAAATGAGTAAGGTGATAGGTGCAACGTTCAAATTCGCCCACATGCCGTAACCCCATGAGATTACCGCTGCGGTCGCGAGTCCGCCAATAAAGCCCTGCCAGGTCTTGCCTGGAGAAACCTTCGGTGCCAACTTATGTTTGCCAAACAATTTGCCAAACATATATGCGCCAGAGTCGGCTCCCCAGACCAGGATCATGACATAGAGCAGCCATATCGCGCCACTGTAATGATTCTCGTCATAGTGCCATGTCCGTAACGCCAGCATGCCCCAAAAGAAGGGAACAATGGTTAATACACCAAAGATAATGCGCAATGTTTTGGAGTTTCGCCAGATTGCCGCAGAACCGGGGTAGAATAACACCAATAACAACGCAGCAACCCACCAGCCAAGCGAAGCCCAAAGCGAGACTTCAACCAGCGGTTGATGGATATTTCGGTGATATTCTGGCAACAGAAAAAGCATCAGCGCCAGCAATAACCCGCACAGCACCGCCAGCCATACCCGCTGCGAGCGAGTGGTAAAACCGCTAAGCTGTCCCCATTCCCACGCTGCCAGCATACAGACCACCAGCGTAACAATAGCGAACCCCACCGGCGGCAACAGAAACAGTGCCGCGATGACTACGGGTATTAAAACAAAAGCAGATATCAGGCGATACTTCAGCAAAAGCGACCCCCATCAGGCTGTTTCATCACCAGGCTCGGTGCCGCCGAAACGACGCTCTCGATTAGCAAAGGCATTTAACGCCCCTTCAAAGTCTTGTTCATCGAAATCGGGCCAGAGAACATCTGTAAAGTAAAGTTCGGCATAGGCAATTTGCCAAAGCAAAAAGTTACTAATGCGATGCTCTCCCCCAGTCCTAATTACTAAATCTACAGGGGCCAGTTCATGCATACAGACATGCTGGTTTAGCATCTCTTCATCTATCTGATCCGATTGCAGATTTCCTTGCTGCACCTTTTCAGCCAGTTGCCTGACGCCCTGGACTATATCCCAACGTCCACCGTAGTTCGCCGCAATATTCAACGTCAGACCGGTATTCCCGGCAGTTAACGCTTCAGATTTACGAATACGTTCTTGCAAACGCGAGTTAAAGCGACTGGTATCGCCAATAATACGCAGACGCACGTTATGCCGATGCAGGCTTTTTACTTCGCTATCAAGCGCCCACACAAACAGTTCCATTAACGCACTGACTTCCTGCGCTGGTCGGTTCCAGTTTTCACTACTAAAGGCATACAGCGTTAACGCCTCAATACCGTTGTTAGCCGCAAAAGAGACCGCCCGACGGACCGATTTAGCCCCGGCTTTATGCCCGAAGGCACGAATTTTCCCTTGCTTTTTTGCCCAGCGCCCGTTGCCATCCATAATGATCGCGACATGGCGACAGCCATGAACTGGCAATTTTTCGCTAAGTGGTTGAGTAGCAGACAACATCACGCGTTTCTTATTCCCTGAAAGGGTTTACGGTACTCAGGAATACTGAAGCCTATACAAAAAAAAGCCGTGTCAAACCACGGCATACCTGACCTTAGAAAGCCAACTACTTACGATCAGATGGCGCAGACTATATCACTGAAGCCCTACGCTAACAAATAGCACGACTCTCTGTAGCCGGATTATCCTCAGCTTGCGAGACGCATCACCTCTTTTCTGGCGACCTCGCGCGCATTGACATCAACAGACAACACATCGTCCACGCATTGTGGTTCGCGCATATCCATTTTTTCCAGCACGGATAAATTCAACGCGGCGATATCCGTAAAACGAATCCGTTGCGCAAGGAAGGCTGCAACACTAATTTCGTTTGCGGCGTTCAATGCCGTCGTCGCAGCCTGGCCTTGTTCAAACGCATCCATCGCCAGTTTCAGACATGGATAACGTTCATAATCCGGTGCGGAAAATGTCAACGCACTCAGTTTGCAAAAATCGAGCGGCTTCACGCCAGAGTTCACGCGATTCGGCCATGCCATGGTGTGGGCAATTGGCGTTCGCATGTCGGGTTCACCCAACTGCGCCAGAACACTGCCGTCCTGATAACGCACCATTGAGTGAATAACTGACTGCGGATGAATCAGCACTTCCATCTGGCTGGCGCTGGCGTTAAACAACCAGCGCGCTTCAATGTATTCCAGACCTTTGTTCATCATGGTGGCCGAATCGACGGAAATTTTACGTCCCATCGACCAGTTCGGATGACGACAAGCTTGATCTGGCGTCATTGTTGCCAAATCACGCAATGGCGTCTCACGGAAAGGGCCACCAGACCCGGTAAGTAAAATGGACACCACGCCATTTTGCTCAAGGTCAGCGTATCCCAGATTGTGCTGAATAGGTTGCGGTAAACTCTGAAAAATGGCGTTGTGTTCGCTATCGACGGGTAATAACTGCGCTTTGCTCTGCTTTACGGCGTCCATGAACAGACGTCCACAGGTGACCAGTGATTCTTTGTTTGCCAGCAGTATGGTTTTACCCGCGCGGATCGCGGCAAGCGTAGGTAGCAGGCCTGCGGCACCGACAATCGCAGCCATCACCTGATCAACATCGTCAAGCGCCGCCATATCGCAAGCAGCCTGCTGGCCACTTAAGACTTCGGTGCGGCTACCTTGTTGTTGTAGCGTCGTTTTAAGAAGTTTCGCACTCGCTTCATCGTCCATAACAGCATAGCGGGGAGAGAATTCCAGGCACTGTTCTACCATGCGAGTGACATTTTTTCCTGCCACCAGCGCAACTACGCGGAAGTGTTCGGGATTATGGCGCACCACGTCCAGCGTGCTGCAACCAATCGAGCCGGTCGAGCCCAGAATGGTGAGTTGCTTCATGAAACATCCAGAGTTGAGACAGAATAAAAAGCAAAACGCCGCCAGCCGATCCGCAAGGATCTACTGAGCGGCGTTTTTGTCGTTCAAGAAATCAGAACTGCATCAGTTCTGCTTCTTTGTCTGCCAGCGCCGCTTCAATTTTCTTGATTGCAGCGTCAGTCAGTTTCTGTACATCGTCTTGAGAACGGCGATCATCATCTTCGCTGATCTCTTTTTCTTTCAACAGTGCTTTCACTTTGTCGTTCGCGTCACGGCGCACGTTACGCACCGCAACACGTGCTTGTTCTGCTTCACCACGAACGATTTTGGTCAGATCTTTACGACGTTCTTCCGTCAGCGGAGGCAGTGGAACACGAATGTCGCTACCCGCAGAGTTCGGGTTCAGGCCGAGGTCGGACGCCATAATCGCTTTTTCAACGGCCGGAGACATTGAACGGTCAAACACGTTGATTTTCAGTGTACGGGAATCTTCTACCGTTACGCTTGCCAGTTGACGCAGCGGCGTCGGCGTGCCGTAATATTCCACGACAATGCCATCCAGCAGGCTGGGAGAAGCACGACCCGTGCGTATTTTGCTGATTTGGGTTTTGAACGCTTCTACGCATTTGTCCATGCGTACTTCAGCATCTTTTCTGATATCGCTAATCACGTTACGAATCCTTGAAAACTTGTCTCAGTCAGACCAGACAGTCACACACAGTGGAAGTGTGCTAAGTATAGCCCTGATTAAACATATTACGGGTAATCGTCTGGATTATTAGACTATTTTATTTGCCATTTTGACCCTGGGCAGTGCTCGCAATCCTCACGTACTTTTGTACGCTCCGGTTGTTGCGCGCTGGCCGTGACCAAACTGCCTGAAACAATAACGCCTTATAATCAGACTTACGCCCCCGCGATACTTATGCGGAATCTTACCCTTATTTATCCATTACGGGAATTATTCCGTAATCAAAGTCCCTTCTTTTTCACCCATTACCACACGGCGCAGCGCACCCGGTTTGTTCATGTTGAAAACACGAATCGGTAATTTGTGGTCACGAGCCAGCGTAAAGGCAGCCAGGTCCATCACTTTCAGTTCTTTCTCCAGCACTTCACTGTAGGTCAACTGCTCGTACATAGTTGCAGTTGGATCTTGCGCCGGGTCAGCGGTAAACACACCGTCAACTTTGGTTGCTTTCAGCACCACATCGGCTTCAATTTCGATACCACGCAGGCAAGCTGCAGAGTCAGTGGTGAAGAATGGGTTACCAGTACCGGCAGAGAGGATCACCACACGGTTATTACGCAACAGGCTGATAGCTTCGGCCCAACTGTAGCTGTCACACACGCCATTCAATGGAATAGCGGACATCAGACGAGCGTTCACATAGGCGCGGTGCAGTGCATCACGCATTGCCAGGCCGTTCATCACGGTCGCCAGCATGCCCATGTGGTCGCCCACAACGCGGTTCATACCCGCTTTCGCCAGACCAGCACCACGGAACAGGTTACCCCCACCAATCACCACACCAACCTGAATACCCAGTTCAACCAGTTCTTTGATTTCCTGAGCCATGCGATCCAGTATGCTTGCATCAATACCGAAGCCTTCAGTGCCCTGCAGAGCTTCGCCACTTAACTTAAGCAGAATGCGTTTATAGACGGGTTTTGCATTGGTAGCCATGTTTCTTTCCTGAGACTGTCAACGATTGAAATGAATTAATACTGGCGACATTGTACGTCGCTTTTCAGCGCAGCCCCATAAGGGTTAGCTGAATTTACAAGATGGGCGCAAAAAGAAGCCGCCCTCAGGCGGCTCCTTTTCGATAATTAAGACTGCTTGGACATCGCAGCAACTTCTGCTGCAAAGTCAGTCTCAACTTTCTCGATGCCTTCACCCACTTCGAAGCGGATGAAGCCAGTCACTTCAGCGTTATGCTCTTTCAGCAGTTGACCAACAGTTTTTGCCGGTTCCATAACGAACGGCTGACCGGTCAGAGAAACTTCGCCGGTGAATTTCTTCATGCGGCCTTCAACCATTTTCTCTGCGATTTCTTTCGGCTTACCAGACTGCATCGCGATGTCCAACTGTACCTGGTATTCTTTCTCTACCACTTCAGCGGATACGTCTTCCGGTTTGATGAATTCTGGTTTGCTTGCAGCAACATGCATAGCGATGTGTTTAACCAGCTCTTCGTCAGCGCCTTTAGCAGCAACCAGAACGCCGATACGCGCGCCGTGCTGATAAGAACCCAGAACGTCGCCTTCCAGCGCAGCAACACGGCGAATGTTGATGTTTTCACCGATTTTCGCTACCAGCGCAACACGTTCTTCTTCGAACTGTGCTTTCAGAACTTCAACGTCAGTGATTTTGCCAGCAACCGCTGCGTCCAGAACTTTGTCTGCGAACGCCTGGAAACCAGCATCTTTTGCCACGAAGTCAGTCTGGCAGTTAACTTCCAGAATGATGCCGTAGTTGCCGTCGATTTTGGTTTTGATCACGCCGTCAGCAGCAACGTTGCCTGCTTTTTTCGCTGCTTTGATCGCACCAGACTTACGCATGTTTTCGATTGCCAGCTCGATGTCGCCGTTAGCTTCAGTCAGTGCTTTTTTGCAATCCATCATGCCTGCGCCAGTACGCTCACGCAGCTCTTTTACCAGGGATGCGGTAATTTCAGCCATTCTAAAATCCTCGGAGATGTGATCTGCCCGGAATTAAACCGCACAGATATAAAAGTGAAAAAGGGGGCCATATGCAGGCCCCCTAACCAAACGTGTACTACCTGGTCTATAAGGGCTCTCCCCTTCATATTTCAAGCTGCAGGCGCGTTGTCTTCGCTCGCTCACTCAGGTCACTTACTTAAGTAAGCTCTCTGGGATTCTCGAGCTTGCCGCCTTCCTGCAACTCGAACTATTTCGGGGGAGTTATCAAGCCTTATTACTCAGCTTCTACGAAGCTTTCTTCCGCCTGGGAAGCCAGATCCTGAGAACGGCCTTCACGAACGGTTGCAGCAACAGCGCCCAGGTACAGGGTTACAGCACGGATTGCGTCGTCGTTACCCGGGATAACGAAGTCAACACCGTCCGGATCAGAGTTGGTATCAACGATAGCAAATACCGGAATACCCAGGTTGTTTGCTTCTTTGATAGCAATGTGTTCGTGGTCAGCATCGATTACAAACAGAGCGTCCGGCAGACCGCCCATGTCTTTGATACCGCCCAGGCTGTTTTCCAGTTTCTCCAGCTCACGAGTGCGCATCAGCGCTTCTTTCTTGGTCAGCTTGTCGAAAGTACCGTCCTGAGACTGAGTTTCCAGATCTTTCAGACGTTTGATGGACTGACGAACGGTTTTCCAGTTAGTCAGCATACCGCCCAGCCAGCGATGGTTCACGAAGAACTGGTCGCAGCTCAGAGCAGCGTCTTTCACCGCTTCGCTTGCAGCGCGTTTAGTACCAACGAAAAGGATTTTACCTTTGCGAGAAGCAATCTTGTTCAGTTCAGCCAGAGCTTCGTTGAACATCGGTACAGTTTTCTCAAGGTTGATGATATGAACTTTGTTACGCGCACCGAAAATGAACGGCTTCATTTTCGGGTTCCAGTAACGGGTCTGGTGACCGAAGTGAACACCAGCCTTGAGCATGTCGCGCATGGAAACAGTTGCCATGATTAAAACCTCTATATAAAAGTTGGGGTTATGCCTCCACGTATCCCATATTACCGACCCCAAAGGGCACCCCGGAATATGTGCCGATACGTGTGTGTTGTTACACAAAGTGAGATTGTCGCTTCCGTCCAGTCTGTGTATACGAAATGGATCGGAAGTCCGGCGCGCTTTATACCACAAATACGCCGTGGACTCCAATAATTGTTGGTGCGGTGTACAACATCACACGATGAATTTTCTATTACAGGAAACCCTCGGTGGCACGTTTCGCGAAGTTCAGAATGATTCTCAATTTGGCAGGGTGTGATACCATTGACAGCACTTAAATATATATTGTCGGTATCACCGACGCTGATGGACAGAATTAATGGCTATCTCAATCAAGACCCCTGAAGATATCGAAAAAATGCGCGTCGCTGGCCGCCTGGCTGCCGAAGTGCTGGAAATGATCGAACCGTATGTTAAACCGGGCGTCAGCACCGGCGAACTGGATCGCATCTGTAATGATTATATTGTTAATCAGCAACACGCAGTTTCTGCCTGCCTCGGCTATCACGGTTATCCGAAATCCGTTTGCATTTCTATTAATGAAGTGGTGTGCCACGGTATCCCGGACGACGCCAAACTGCTGAAAGACGGCGACATCGTTAACATTGACGTCACCGTAATCAAAGATGGTTTCCACGGCGACACCTCAAAAATGTTTATCGTCGGTAAACCGACCATCATGGGCGAACGCCTGTGTCGCATTACGCAAGAGAGCCTGTATCTGGCGCTGCGTATGGTAAAACCGGGCATTAATCTGCGTGAAATCGGCGCGGCAATTCAGAAATTTGTCGAAGCAGAAGGCTTCTCCGTCGTTCGTGAATATTGCGGGCACGGCATTGGTCGCGGCTTCCATGAAGAGCCGCAAGTGCTGCACTATGACTCCCCAGAAACCAACGTCGTGCTGAAACCGGGGATGACCTTCACCATCGAGCCAATGGTCAACGCGGGTAAAAAAGAGATCCGCACCATGAAAGATGGCTGGACGGTAAAAACCAAAGATCGCAGCTTGTCTGCACAATACGAGCATACTATTGTAGTGACCGATAACGGCTGCGAAATTCTGACGCTACGCAAGGATGACACCATCCCGGCGATAATCTCGCACGACGAATAAGAGGAAGACAAACGCAAAATTGCCTGATGCGTCCTACCTTCTCCATTTGCAAGAAGTTGTAGGCCGGATAAGGCGTTCACGCCGCATCCGGCATGAACAAAGCGTACTTTGTCAACAGTCTGAAGCCGGCGAATGCCGGCTTTTTTAATGCGATAATTTAATCTTATGGGTGGCGCACAATGAATACCCTTCCAGAACAGTACGCAAACACCGCTCTCCCCACCCTTCCCGGTCAACCGCAAAACCCTGGCGTCTGGCCCCGTGATGAATTAACCGTCTGTGGAATAAAAGCCCATATCGACACTTTCCAGCGTTGGCTGGGCGATGCCTTTGACAGCGGGATTTCTGCGGAACAATTGATTGAGGCGCGCACTGAGTTTATCGACCAGCTCCTGCAACGTTTATGGATAGAAGCGGGTTTCAGCCAGATTGCCGATCTGGCGCTGGTTGCCGTCGGTGGCTATGGTCGCGGCGAGTTACATCCGCTTTCAGATATCGATTTACTGATCTTAAGTCGTAAAAAACTCCCGGACGATCAGGCGCAAAAAGTGGGCGAACTGTTAACGCTGCTCTGGGATGTGAAGCTGGAAGTCGGTCATAGCGTGCGCACCCTTGAAGAGTGTATGTTGGAAGGGTTATCGGATTTAACCGTCGCCACCAATTTAATTGAATCACGTCTGTTGATTGGCGATGTGGCGCTATTTCTCGAACTGCAAAAGCATATTTTCAGCGAAGGATTCTGGCCTTCTGACAAGTTCTACGCGGCGAAAGTTGAGGAGCAAAACCAGCGCCACCAGCGTTATCACGGCACCAGTTACAACCTCGAACCAGATATCAAAAGCAGCCCCGGCGGCTTGCGTGATATCCACACCCTGCAATGGGTCGCCCGCCGACATTTCGGTGCTACATCGCTGGATGAAATGGTGGGGTTTGGCTTCTTAACGTCTGCGGAGCGGGCGGAATTAAACGAGTGTCTGCATATATTGTGGCGCATTCGCTTTGCCCTGCATCTGGTCGTTAGCCGTTACGATAACCGACTGCTGTTTGATCGCCAGTTAAGCGTCGCCCAGCGTCTGAATTACAGTGGCGAAGGTAACGAACCGGTCGAACGAATGATGAAGGATTATTTCCGCGTCACGCGTCGCGTCAGCGAACTCAACCAGATGCTGCTGCAACTGTTCGATGAAGCCATCCTCGCCCTCCCCGCAGATGAAAAACCACGTCCGATTGACGATGAATTTCAGCTACGTGGTACGCTGATCGACCTACGCGATGAAACGCTGTTTATGCGCCAGCCGGAAGCCATCTTGCGCATGTTTTACACCATGGTGCGCAATAGCGCGATCACTGGTATTTACTCCACCACGCTGCGTCAGTTGCGCCATGCCCGTCGCCATCTGCAACAACCGCTGTGTAATATTCCGGAAGCGCGAAAACTGTTTTTAAGCATTCTTCGACACCCTGGCGCAGTGCGTCGCGGACTTTTGCCAATGCATCGTCATAGCGTGCTCGGTGCCTATATGCCGCAGTGGTCGCATATCGTCGGGCAGATGCAGTTTGACTTGTTCCACGCTTACACAGTAGATGAACACACCATTCGCGTGATGCTGAAACTGGAAAGTTTTGCCAGTGAAGAGACGCGCCCTCGCCACCCGTTGTGTGTGGATGTCTGGCCACGCCTGCCATCGCCGGAGCTGATTTTCATCGCCGCATTGTTTCATGATATCGCCAAAGGACGCGGCGGCGATCACTCCATACTCGGCGCACAAGACGTGGTGAATTTTGCTGAACTCCACGGGCTGAACTCGCGCGAAACGCAACTGGTGGCCTGGCTGGTTCGCCAGCACTTGCTAATGTCGGTAACCGCTCAGCGCCGTGATATTCAGGACCCGGAAGTCATCAAACAGTTTGCCGAAGAAGTACAAACGGAAAATCGTCTGCGCTATCTGGTATGCCTGACGGTGGCTGATATTTGTGCCACTAACGAAACGCTGTGGAATAGCTGGAAGCAAAGTCTGTTGCGTGAGCTCTATTTTGCTACCGAAAAGCAGCTACGACGCGGAATGCAAAATACGCCGGATATGCGCGAACGGGTTCGCCATCACCAGCTTCAGGCGCTGGCTCTGTTGCGCATGGATAACATCGACGAAGAGGCGCTGCACCAAATTTGGTCGCGCTGTCGCGCTAACTATTTTGTCCGCCATAGCCCAAATCAACTGGCCTGGCACGCGCGCCATTTATTACAGCACGATTTAAGTAAGCCGCTGGTATTACTTAGCCCGCAAGCCACGCGCGGTGGCACCGAGATTTTTATCTGGAGCCCGGACCGCCCATACCTGTTTGCCGCCGTTTGTGCCGAGTTAGACCGTCGCAATTTAAGCGTTCATGACGCGCAAATTTTCACCACCCGCGACGGTATGGCGATGGATACCTTCATCGTGCTGGAGCCAGATGGCAGCCCTCTGTCCACTGATCGCCATGAAGTTATTCGTTTTGGTCTGGAGCAGATACTGACACAAAGTAGCTGGCAGCCACCTCAGCCGCGTCGTCAACCCGCCAAACTGCGTCATTTTACCGTTGAAACCGAAGTGACGTTTTTGCCAACCCATACCGACCGAAAATCATTCCTCGAGCTGATTGCTCTAGACCAGCCTGGACTGCTGGCACGGGTAGGGAAAATTTTTGCCGATCTGGGAATTTCGCTTCATGGTGCCAGAATTACAACCATTGGTGAGCGAGTAGAAGATTTATTCATAATCGCCACCGCTGACCGACGTGCACTTAATAACGAGTTGCAGCAGGAAGTACATCAGCGGTTGACAGAGGCCCTCAATCCAAACGATAAAGGGTGATGTGTTTACTGATATGAAAAGAGTTTAACAATGCAGCAGTTACAGAACATTATTGAGACCGCTTTTGAACGCCGTGCCGAGATCACGCCAGCCAATGCAGACACCGTTACCCGCGAAGCGGTAAATCAGGTGATCGCCCTGCTGGATTCCGGCGCACTGCGTGTTGCGGAAAAAATTGACGGTCAGTGGGTGACGCATCAGTGGTTAAAAAAAGCGGTGCTGCTCTCTTTCCGTATTAATGATAATCAGGTGGTAGAAGGAGCAGAAAGCCGCTACTTCGATAAAGTGCCGATGAAATTCGCCAACTACGACGAAGCACGTTTCCAGAAAGAAGGCTTCCGCGTGGTGCCACCCGCGGCAGTGCGTCAGGGTGCGTTTATCGCCCGTAACACTGTGCTGATGCCGTCTTATGTCAACATCGGTGCATACGTTGATGAAGGTACGATGGTTGATACCTGGGCCACAGTCGGTTCCTGTGCGCAGATTGGTAAAAACGTGCACCTGTCTGGCGGTGTAGGTATCGGTGGTGTGCTGGAGCCGCTGCAGGCTAACCCGACCATCATTGAAGATAACTGCTTCATCGGCGCGCGTTCTGAAGTCGTTGAAGGCGTAATTGTCGAAGAAGGTTCCGTTATTTCCATGGGCGTATACATCGGTCAGAGCACCCGTATTTACGACCGTGAAACGGGTGAAATCCACTATGGTCGCGTTCCGGCAGGTTCTGTAGTTGTTTCTGGCAACCTGCCGTCGAAAGATGGTAAATACAGCCTTTACTGTGCTGTTATTGTTAAGAAAGTTGACGCGAAAACCCGCGGTAAAGTCGGCATCAACGAACTGCTGCGTACCATCGATTAAGAGTATGTACACGGGCAGCATGATGCTGCCCGTTTTCTTTGCAGGGAAAGATGATGATTTCACGCCGACGTTTTTTACAGGCTGCCACCGCAACGTTAGCCGCAGGCTCAGGTTTCGGCTATATACATTACCTGGAACCCGGCTGGCTTGAATTAACCCATCAGCACATCGCCTTTTTTAAAGATAAAGCCGCACCGTTCAAAATTCTTTTTCTTGCCGATCTCCATTACTCCCGCTTTGTTCCACTCACCCTGATATCAGAAGCCATTGCCCTTGGAGTGGCGCAAAATCCCGATTTGATATTGCTGGGCGGCGACTACGTACTATTTGATATGCCGCTGAATTTTTCGGCGTTTGGTGGCGTACTATCTCCCCTTGCCGAATGTGCGCCGACATTTGCCTGTTACGGCAACCACGATCGCCCCGTCGGTACGCAAAAGAATCGCTTAATTAGCGAAGCGCTGAAATCAGCGGGTATCAAGGTGTTGTTTAACGAGGCAACGGTTCTCTCCACACAGAATCGACAATTTGAACTGGTTGGCACTGGGGATTTATGGGCCGGGCAATGTAACCCTCCCGGCGTAAACGACGCTAATCTGCCACGGCTGGTGCTGGCACATAATCCCGACAGCAAAGAAATCATGCGTGATGCCCCCTGGGATCTGATGCTGTGCGGTCATACTCATGGCGGGCAGCTACGCGTGCCATTGGTTGGCGAATCTTTTGCACCAGTCGAAGATAAACGCTACGTCACCGGGTTAAATGCGTTTGGTGAACGAAAAATCTATACGACACGCGGCGTGGGAAGTTTGTATGGGCTGCGGCTTAACTGCCGTCCGGAAGTGACGATACTGGAACTGGTGTAGAACGTAAAATCTATCGCCAGAATAAAGCAGGTAATTTTTTAATTTTTACGCCATGATAGAAGTCTGGAAAAAGGCTTTCTGCGATCACAGTCGAGCCGGGCGGGCCAGGCCAAATGCTAAGATAAGCACAATTTACTGACTCATTTTGAGGTAACGCTATGTACGACAATCTGAAAAGTCTGGGTATTACCAATCCTGAAGAAATTGATCGTTACAGCCTCCGGCAGGAAGCCAACAACGATATTCTGAAAATCTATTTCCAGAAAGATAAAGGTGAGTTTTTTGCCAAGAGCGTGAAGTTTAAATATCCACGTCAGCGCAAAACGGTGGTTGCAGATGGTGTGGGTCAGGGCTATAAAGAAGTTCAGGAGATCAGCCCGAATCTGCGTTATATCATTGATGAGCTTGATCAAATCTGCCAACGCGATCGTAGCGAAGTGGATCTTAAACGTAAAATTCTCGATGACTTGCGTCACCTGGAGTCAGTGGTGACCAATAAGATCAGCGAAATTGAGGCGGATCTGGAAAAGCTGACACGCAAATAATAGTAACTGATGTCATTCTGCGAGCCGGGTAAAGTATCACCCGGCTTTAATTTTGTTATGAACCTACCGCTCTTCATCCAGTTGCAACGCCACATACAGCAACAGCCTGTCATCAAAATTACCCAAATCCAGCCCGGTCAATTCAGAGATACGGTTGAGACGATACTCCAGCGTATTACGATGGATAAACAACGCCTTTGACGTTGCCAGCGGCTGCACATTATGGCGAAACCACGCCGCCAGCGTACGCCGTAGCAAACCGTTATTATCCATCGCTTTGAGCCGTGCCAGAGGACGAGCCAGTTCGTTGGCTTGCCAGTCACCGCGCAAACTATCAAGTAAAACAGGCAACATCAGATCCTGATAAAAATAGCAGCGATTTTCTGGCATTCGCTGCTTACCGACGACCATCGTCGTTTTCGCCGTGCGATAAGAACGGGCAATACTGCCATGACCGGTAAAATAGTTACCCAGCGAAACGCGGAAACGTAACTGACCATACTCTTTCATGCGGGTAATGAGTTGTTCAACTCGCTTACGATGATCTTCCGCATCCCAGCGCCCAAACTGATTCAACGCCGGTTTTAGCACCACCATTTCAGTCAGCGAAACAATCGCAACCAGATTATTACGTTCCGGCATAGTCAGCGCGTTTTGCAGTTGCTGTAATTCCGCCATCGCGCTATCGACGCCAAGCTGACCGCTGTCGACCTCGACAATGGCTACTACGCGGGGTTGATTGAGATCGATGCCCAACCTCTGCGCCCATTCGGTTAATGCTGGCGTACTCTCCTCAGCCTGAATCAGATGCATCACCAGCTCTTCACGCAGTCGGCTATCCTGCGCCAGCAGGTGCATCAACCGTGACTGTTCCAGCATCATTTCTGCCGTCATACAGACCAGCTCGCCATATTTACGCAAATGCTCCGGTTCACCGGTCAGTCCGATCACGCCGACAATTTCGCCCTCAAGCCGTAACGGTAGATTGATCCCCTGTCGCACACCATGCAGATGGCGCGCCACGGCATCATCAATATCGACTACTCGCCCCTGCGAAAGTACCAGCAATGCACCTTCGTGCAATTCACCAATACGCTCACGATCGCCGCTGCCGATAATTCGCCCGCGAGCATCCATTACGTTGATATTGGTATCGATAATGCGCATAGTGCGCGCCACGATATCCTGCGCCATTTTGGTATCAAGATGCCAGCCAGCCATAAGCCCTCCGTTGAGCACGGTTTAGCATAAGGAAGTACGCAACGCACAGCATTGTGCAAATGCACAAAGGACAATGCAGAAATATGGAGTTGTGGAGGGAGTCACAAATTGAAAAGAGAACCCCTTCCCGTTTGCAGGAAGGGGTTGAGGGAGATTACTGCATTAACAGGTAGATGGTGCTGTCGCCGCGCTGAATGTTCAGTGCCAGAACAGACGGTTTGCTGTCGAGAACTTTACGCAGTTCAGCAATATTTTTCACTGCCTGCTGGTTCGCGCCAATAATCACATCACCTTTTTTCAGGCCGATCTGTGCAGCCGGAGTGCCCGTTTTCACGTTGTTCACTACCACGCCCTGATCTTTGCCTTTGTTGCTCATCTCTGCGCCTTCAATACCGTTGAAGATGGAGCTGGAATCAACCTGATTCTGGCTGCTCTGCTGCAGTTCCAGGTTCACGTTAACCTGCTTACCATCGCGCAGTAAGCCCAGGGTCAGTTTGCTACCCACCGGCATGGTGCCAACCTGGGCACGCAGCGCGGCAAAGCTGCTGATCGGTTTACCGTTCAGTGAGGTGATCACATCACCCGCTTTAATGCCAGCTTTCGCAGCGGAAGAGTTCGGCAGAACCTGACTTACGAAAGCACCGCGCTGGGCGTCAACTTTCATTGCTTTCGCCAGTTCAGAGTTCAGCTCGGTTCCCATAATGCCCAGCTCGCCGCGTTTCACCTGGCCGAATTCCACCATCTGCGAGGTCAGGTTTTTCACCATGTTACTCGGGATAGCAAAACCGATACCGATGTTACCGCCGTCCGGCGCGAGGATCGCGGTGTTAATGCCGATCAGTTCGCCGTTCAGGTTAACCAGCGCGCCACCGGAGTTACCGCGGTTGATTGCGGCATCGGTCTGGATGAAGTTTTCGTAGTTTTCGGCGTTCAGGCCGCTACGTCCCAGTGCAGAGACGATACCGGAAGTTACCGTCTCGCCCAGACCGAACGGGTTGCCGATTGCTACGGTGTAATCACCTACACGCAGCGCATCGGAATCCGCCATCTTAATTGCAGTCAGATTTTTCGGATTCTGGATCTGGATCAGCGCGATATCAGAGCGCGGATCTTTGCCAACCATCTTCGCGTCGAACTTACGGCCATCGCTCAGTTGAACTTTAATGACCGTCGCGTTATCAACAACGTGGTTGTTGGTAACAACATAGCCTTTATCGGCATCAATGATGACACCGGAACCCAGCGCCATGAATTTTTGTTGCTGACCGCCGCCGTTACCGCCCTGGCCACCCTGGCAGAACGGAGAACTCTGGAACGGAGAACCGTCCTGGCAGAACGGAGAATCATCACCGAAGAACTGCTGGAAATTACGCGGCATACGCGGCGTATTAACGGTTGTGCTACCTTCTACGTTAATGCTGACCACTGAAGGCATCACCTTTTCGAGCATCGGTGCAAGGCTTGGCATCTGCTGGGCTGTCGTTGCTGAAGAAGTCTCAGCCGCCGTTGCAGAGAGCGGAGATAACGCCAAACCTAAACTCAGAGCCAGTGCACTCAGTGCTAATGTGGTTTTTTTCATGTATTTCAGTCTCGATTAACAGATAACGCAAAATTGCTGTGTTCTTCAGATTCGTTTTATAGCGCGAAGTTCCGAACTAAAGTTTCTGCAAAAAGTAAAAATTTATTGTCCGTCTTTACAAAAGCCTGGTTATTGTTCTACAGCCATCAGACGCCGGTATTCATCCCACGCATAGAGGTCTGTCATACCGCTGATATAATCCTGTAGCAGGCGGCAGCGATAATAATATTCCCATAGAGGAAATTCAGGAGAATCTGACGATAATTTACTGACGGCCTCGACATAGGCCAGCCGATGGCGCGTGGAGAGCTTGTGGAATAAGCGCGATTCAATCGGGAAACGTTTCACCCGTTCTTTTTCTACCAGTTCAGTAAAGTCTGATAACGACAAACTTAATAAAGGACGATAAATCTCTAATAACCCACTAATCACCCGGTAGCCCTGTAATTCAAGCTGCTCGACATCTGGATGGCTAAATACATGTTTTACGGCGACATTTTTATATAACTTCAGAAGATCGCTACATTCACTGGCATCTTCCAACAGCGCATGATTAAACGTTCCGGCAAAAATCGTCGGTAAATTATCAATAAATCGTTGTGCCGCATAAGGCACCAGTTTATTGAGAGTATTAACCCGTAAATACATAAAAAACTGATCTTCCGTGCTGCGACTTAAGCTATTTGAGCGTGATTTTTCCCAGGCATTTTCTACTACCTGTGCAAACAGCGAACCTTTCTCATGCTGACCCCATGCCTCGTGGAGATGATGATAAAGCTGTTCAACGGTAAATATTCTTTTCTCAACCGCATCTTCAAGATCAGCCACACAATAAGAGATATCGTCGGCAGCTTCCATAATCCACGTTAATGGAAAACGACTGTAAAGAGCCAAATTAAGTTCTTTACGCAAACGGGAAATATAGACTTCTTCGGAAAGATAATAGCCCGGCTTTTTCATTAAATAGTTATGCGTCTCAGGCGTATCACCACGCCACCACGCCGGACGGGTATATTTTAAAATACCGCCAACCTGCGCCCAGGTGAGATTCATCCGCATCAATGTATGCACCAGGCGAATCCCCTGCGCATTGCCTTCAAAATGACATAAATCCTGACGAATTTTGCGCCGCAATTCATTGAGCGGTTCCTCTCCTTCCCTTAATCGCAACGTTGCCACACGACAGCGATCATCGGTCAGCGGCTGACTTTCGGCATCCCCCGGGTACAAACGCTGGCGAAACCAGTCATTAATCGCCGCTTCGCCAAAATGACCAAACGGCGGGTTACCGATATCGTGCATCAGGCATGACATCTCGACAATGCTTTCAAAGGGGCCGGTCAGCTCGTCCAGACCATACTCCTCCAACAATTTAAGCTCTTTCAGACGACTTAATATCTCTTTGGCGATATAGCGCCCTACCTGCTGCACTTCCATAGAGTGGGTAAGACGCGTGCGCACGGCGGCATTACGCTCAAGTGGGAAGACCTGGGTCTTTTGTTGCAGACGGCGAATTGCCGGGGAGTTGATAATACGTCCCCGATCGCTTTCAAAGATCCGCAGGATCTCATGCTCGGTTTTAATACCCTGCGGTGAACGATAACGACGATGCCAGTTTATTTTTTTTCGGAAATCAATCTGTGTCATGTCCTCTCCCGCGTGAGAAATACGCTTCCCCTTAAGCGCATGATAAACTATGCCCTCAAATCGGGCTTATCGCGAGTAAATCTATGAAAATCGGCATCATTGGTGCAATGGAAGAAGAAGTTACGCTGCTGCGTGACAAAATCGAAAACCGTCAAACTCTCCGCCTGGGTGGCTGTGAAATCTACACGGGTCAACTGAACGGAACCGAGGTTGCGCTTCTGAAATCGGGTATCGGTAAAGTCGCTGCGGCGCTGGGTGCGACTCTACTGCTGGAGCACTGCAAGCCAGATGTGATTATTAACACCGGTTCTGCGGGGGGGCTGGCATCAACGCTGAAAGTAGGCGATATCGTTGTCTCTGACGAAACACGTTATCACGACGCCGACGTGACGGCATTTGGCTACGAATACGGTCAGCTACCTGGCTGCCCGGCAGGCTTCAAAGCTGATGATAAATTGATCGCGGCTGCCGAGTCCTGCATTGCCGAACTGAATCTTAACGCCGTGCGCGGTCTGATTGTCAGTGGTGACGCTTTCATCAACGGCTCCGTTGCTCTGGCGAAAATCCGTCACAACTTCCCGCAAGCCATTGCGGTAGAGATGGAAGCGACGGCTATCGCTCATGTCTGCCACAATTTTAACGTACCGTTTGTGGTGGTACGCGCCATCTCTGACGTGGCCGATCAGCAGTCTCATCTCAGCTTCGACGAATTTCTGGCCGTTGCAGCCAAACAGTCCAGCCTGATGGTTGAGTCACTGGTGCAGAAACTGACTCATGGCTAAGTCACTGTTCAGGGCGCTGGTCGCCCTGTCTTTTCTCGCGCCGCTGTGGCTCAACGCCGCGCCGCGCGTTATCACTCTTTCTCCCGCCAACACTGAACTTGCCTTTGCCGCCGGGATCACCCCGGTAGGGGTCAGCAGTTATTCCGACTATCCACCAGAAGCCCGGAAGATTGAGCAGGTTTCCACCTGGCAGGGGATGAATCTGGAGCGCATCGTGGCGCTGAAGCCCGATTTGGTGATTGCCTGGCGCGGGGGCAATGCCGAGCGGCAGGTTGACCAACTGATTTCGCTGGGAATAAAAGTGATGTGGGTCGATGCGACAAGCATTGAACAAATTGCTGATGCGCTACGCCAACTGGCACCCTGGAGCCCGCAGCCAGACAAAGCCGGGCAAGCCGCGCAAACCTTACTGGAACAGTATGCGCAACTGAAAGCGCAATATGCTGATAAACCTAAAAAACGTGTTTTCTTACAATTCGGCATTAATCCGCCGTTCACCAGCGGAAAAGAGTCGATTCAGAACCAGGTGCTGGAAGTTTGCGGCGGAGAAAACATCTTTAAAGACAGCCGGGTTCCCTGGCCGCAGGTTAGCCGCGAACAGGTATTAGCACGCGCCCCACAGGCTATTGTCATCACGGGCGGAGCGGATAAAATTCCTAAAATAAAGCAATACTGGGGCGAACAGCTCAAAATTCCCGTTATTCCTCTCACGAGCGACTGGTTTGAACGCGCAAGCCCACGTATTATCCTCGCTGCACAACAACTCTGTAATGCGCTTTCACAGGTGGATTAGCGCCTGATATTTTCAGGTGCTCAGTGGGGATTGAGAAATGCTCGTCTATTGGCTGGATATAGTCGGCACAGCGGTATTTGCCATCTCCGGCGTTTTGCTGGCCGGAAAATTGCGTATGGACCCTTTTGGCGTCCTGGTTCTGGGCGTGGTTACCGCAGTAGGTGGCGGGACAATTCGCGACATGGCGCTGGATCACGGTCCGGTATTTTGGGTGAAAGATCCCACAGACCTGGTCGTCGCGATGGTGACCAGTATGTTGACTATCGTTCTGGTACGCCAGCCAAGACGCTTACCAAAATGGATGCTGCCTGTGCTTGACGCGGTTGGCCTGGCTGTGTTTGTTGGTATTGGTGTCAACAAAGCCTTTAATGCGGAAGCAGGCCCACTGATTGCCGTTTGTATGGGGGTGATCACCGGCGTTGGCGGCGGGATCATCCGGGATGTACTGGCGCGTGAAATCCCGATGATATTACGCACAGAAATCTACGCGACGGCCTGCATTATCGGCGGTATTGTCCACGCTACAGCCCATTACACATTCTCCGTACCGCTGGAAACAGCCAGTATGATGGGGATGGTTGTAACGCTATTGATTCGGCTGGCAGCTATCCGTTGGCATCTTAAACTACCGACGTTTGCACTGGATGATAATGGACGTTGAAGAGAAGATATGCCGGATAGGTTATCCGGCATATTAAAAGCAGATTAGATGCTGAAGGAAGAACCGCAACCGCAGGTGCTTTTCGCGTTCGGGTTGGTCACGATGAAACGTGAACCTTCCAGACCTTCGGTATAGTCAACGGAACCGCCGACCAGGTATTGCAGACTCATCGGGTCAACCACCAGGCCTACGCCCTGTTTTTCGATAGTCATATCGCCTTCGTTCACCTGATCATCAAAGGTGAAACCATACTGGAAGCCGCTGCAACCGCCACCAGTGATATACACGCGTAACTTCAGATTCGGGTTATCTTCATCAGCGATCAGGCTTTTAACTTTGTTGGCTGCTGCGTCGGTAAATTCCAGCGGCAGTGCTACGTCATCACTCATATTTTGCTCCAAACGACATCGGCAATTGGGCAAATTCTAACCCAATAATAAGCGCCATTATCTAATACCCTGGTATTTCGTTCAAGTATTCTCGCTGGCAGCCGCGGCCTTGCTTCGCGCCAGTTGTTCCGCTTCCTGTTTTGCCAGCGTGCGGGCAAGAATCGCTGAGTATAGCGGTTTTCCGCCGGTAAATTGTGCTAATAGTGTTGCGCCAAGACCAGTAATAATCATTGGCAAAATGAGCTGATAGTTATCTGTCATCTCAAGTACCAATATTATCCCGGTTAGCGGCGCACGAACGGATGCCGCCAGTAACGCGCCCATTCCAGCAATAGCAAATGTCCCTGCTTCAAGGTGATATTGCGGAAACAGTTCCGTAGCGACCATGCCAAATGCCGTTCCCAAAACCGTACCAAGCGCCAACATCGGGGCGAAAATACCGCCCGGTGCACCAGAAGAAAAGCAGAGCAGTGTGGTGATCACCCGCGCAACAAAAATAAAAATCAGCATTCCCATGCTGAAATTCCCTGCTGTCGCGATAGGAATCAGGTTAAAACCGCCGCCCGAAGTTTCTGGCGCAACGAAACCAAGCAAGCCACACAGGCCGCCAATCGCACCGCCCATCAGCACCCATTTCGTGATATTGCCGCCGTGCACACGGTGCAACAAATCCTGCATCCCCAGCACCCATTTATTAAAAATAGGGCCGAAGATACCAAAAATAATACCGAGGATCAGATAAAGCCAGAGCGTATTGAGCGGCGCATCAGAGAGTTTACCTACGTCAATTAACGCGACTTCGTGATTAAATATCCGGTACATAATGGTCGACATAATGACGCCAATAAATACCGCTTTAATCGAAATTAGCGTATAGCGGAATTGCGGACGCATCTCTTCGATAATAAAAAGAATGCCCGCGAGCGGCGCGTTAAAGGCCGCCGCCAGCCCCGCCGCCGCACCGGTTGCCAGCAACGTGTGACGAGCTTCATCACCTTTCATGCGGAAAATATCAAGCACCATGCGGCCAATGTTACCGCCGATCTGTACGGTTGGCCCTTCGCGTCCCAGCACCATGCCACCGCCCAGCGTTCCCAGACCACCAAAGAACTTCACCGGCAATACACGCCACCAGCGGACGGGACGTTGATCTTCCAGCGCGCCTTCAATTTCCGGAATACCTGAACCACCTGCTTCCGGCGCGTATTTGCGCACCAAAAAATAACCGAACATCGCCAGCACCGCCGAACAGAGAAAAGCGACGGTCAACAAAAGTGGGTAATTATCGGCAGTATGTACCAGCGCGCCCATACGTTGGTTCTGCAACCAGGCGACGCCTTTGTCAAAAGCTACTGCCGCCAGCCCGACAAGGGTGCCGACAACCGCAGCCATAAACAAAATAGCTAATGGCGTTTTGTCGCGCTCAAGAAGTTGACGAATCAGTTGTCTGCGTCGCAGACGCGCAGCCTGCGGTATTTCAGAAGAGGGTGTATCAGTTTTCATCCAATGATCACTTATTGGTCATACAAATAAGATGACGGCATTCTACTCGCTCGTTCGATGAAAATCCTTTGCAAAGCGTAATGTTTCAAATGCGCAAAACTTTTATACTCTTAGAAATCCGGGTTGCCGCAGTACAAGCAACCTGATGCTTGACGAGTATTTAACTTGTTATGAATAACATAGAATAGCAGCCATTCACTTTTTCTACGAATCAGGAACCCTCCATGAGTAAGTCTGAAAATCTTTACAGCGCAGCGCGCGAGCTGATCCCTGGCGGTGTGAACTCCCCTGTTCGCGCTTTTACCGGCGTGGGCGGCACTCCACTGTTTATCGAAAAAGCGGACGGCGCTTATCTGTACGATGTTGATGGCAAAGCGTATATCGATTATGTCGGTTCCTGGGGGCCGATGGTGCTGGGCCATAACCACCCGGCGATCCGTAACGCAGTAATTGAAGCCGCCGGGCGCGGTCTGAGCTTTGGTGCGCCGACCGAAATGGAAGTAAAAATGGCGGAACTGGTGACCGAACTGGTGCCGACGATGGATATGGTGCGTATGGTGAACTCCGGCACCGAAGCGACGATGAGCGCTATCCGCCTCGCCCGTGGTTTTACCGGCCGCGATAAAATCATTAAATTCGAAGGTTGTTACCACGGCCACGCCGACTGTCTGTTAGTGAAAGCAGGATCTGGCGCACTGACGCTGGGTCAACCGAACTCTCCGGGCGTTCCGGCGGATTTCGCCAAACATACCTTAACCTGTACCTATAACGATCTGGCGTCTGTGCGCGCCGCGTTTGAGCAGTACCCGGAAGAAATTGCCTGTATTATCGTTGAACCGGTAGCCGGTAACATGAACTGCGTTCCGCCGTTGCCGGAGTTTCTGCCGGGTCTGCGCGCGCTGTGTGACGAGTTTGGCGCGTTGCTAATCATTGATGAAGTAATGACCGGCTTCCGCGTGGCGCTGGCGGGCGCACAGGATTATTACGGTGTCGTGCCGGATCTCACCTGTCTGGGCAAAATCATTGGCGGCGGGATGCCTGTTGGTGCCTTCGGCGGCCGTCGTGATGTGATGGATGCGCTGGCCCCGACCGGCCCGGTGTATCAGGCGGGTACACTTTCCGGTAACCCAATTGCGATGGCAGCCGGTTTCGCCTGTCTGAATGAAGTCGCGCAGCCGGGTGTTCACGAGACACTGGATGAGCTGACAACACGTCTGGCGGAAGGCTTGTTGGAAGCGGCAGAAGAAGCGGGGATTCCTCTGGTTGTGAACCACGTTGGCGGCATGTTCGGTATTTTCTTTACCGATGCCGGGTCAGTGACGTGTTATCAGGACGTAATGGCCTGTGACGTGGAACGCTTTAAGCGTTTCTTCCATATGATGCTGGACGAAGGTGTTTACCTGGCACCGTCAGCGTTTGAAGCGGGCTTTATGTCCGTGGCGCACAGCATGGAAGATATCAATAACACCATCGATGCCGCACGTCGGGTGTTTGCTAAGTTGTGATGATTTTGCCTCGCCCACCGGGCGAGGCATTTTATTAACGGCTCTGCTTTCTCAGCAAATAAATAAAATACGGCGCGCCGATAAACGTCGACAATAATCCCGCCGGGATCTGGAACGGAAACAACACCATCCGCCCGCACCAGTCCGCAAACACCAGCAGCAAACCACCCACCAGCGCCGAAATCACAATGTGCGGCATCGTCCGTCGAAAGCCCATCATCCGTGCAATATGTGGTGCCATCAGACCAACAAAACTCAATGGCCCAATGGTCATTGTCGCGGTCGCCGTCAGACAGGCCGCCAGCATCAGCAACGCAACTCGCGTCGGCGTCAGCGCCATCCCCACGGCTCGTGCGGTATCACCACCCAGCGGTAAAATGGTCAGCCATCGACGGCACAGCGGCGTAATTGCCAGCAAAATCACCATCACAATTCCGGTGCGCCAGACCTGCGCATCGGTGGCATTGTAGGTCGAACCGGAAATCCAGGTCAGCACTTGCGCCATACGTGGATCGCCGCTCGCCTGCAACATCATCAGCAGCATAGTGAACGCGGTGCTTAATGCCATCCCCGCCAGCAGCATCCGATGTGGTGAAAATCCACCGCGCCCGGCGGCGATCATAATGATCAACAGCGTCACCGCCGCACCGAGACTTCCCGCGGGCAGCAACCAGCCAAAGGCGTTGCCCGGCACCAGAAACAGCATCAGCACTACGCCAAACGCCGCACCAGAGCTGATCCCCAGCACTTCAGGGCTTGCCATCGGGTTTCCGGTCAGCCGCTGAATAATACAGCCAGCCACTGCCAGCATCACGCCTGCAAACAGTGCCGCCATAATTCGCGGCCAGCGCCAGGGCATTAAATCCTCAAGCAGTACCTCACTCGCCCACGTCCAGCCTTGCGAATCACGACCAAACGACAGCGCCACCACTACGGCAATCAGCAGCAGCACACCACCAGCAAGGGCAAACGCCAGCACATGTTGGCGTTCAATCGCGACCCGATCGTTAACCTTCATATCCGGCGCGCTAATGCTGCGTAAACGTGGCAGCAGCCACAGCAGCAGCGGCGCACCAATCAGTGCAGTGACCGATCCGGTGGAAACTTCCATCCATACGCGGGTTAGCCAGAGAATTATCTGATCGGAAAGCCAGAGAATGAGTGCCCCAATCAGTGACGCCAGCATCAGCCGCGGCAGCAGACGACGCGCGCCCAGCATTTTCGCCAGCAGCGGCGCGAACAAACCGATAAAGCCGATAATCCCGACCGCGTTCACCAGCAAGGCGCTGATAACAATCGCCAGAGACAGCGCAGCCAGACGCGCCAGCGACAGTGCCAGCCCCAGATTGCGCGCCACGCCATCATCAAGCCCCATCAGGGTTAACGGGCGCAGTAGTAGCAATGTCAGCATCACGCCGCCCAGTAACTGCGGCCATAAACGTTCAACGCCGCCCCAGTCGGTTTGCGTCAGCGTACCGGTGCTCCACAGGAACATGCTTTGCAACTGGTCATGATGAAAAATGACCAGTAACTGGTTGATTGCCCCGCAATAAAGGCTCACGACCAGACCCGCGAGGATCAACGTCACTGGCGAAAGGCGTTTACCCCACGCGACGCCAAAGACGATTAAGCCAACCACACAAGCCCCCGCCAGCGCGGCGAACTGACTTGCCGCCACACCAGGAATCGCCCACAGCGTGGTGACGGTAATCCCCAGTTGCGCGCCCGTTGCGACGCCAAGCGTGGTCGGTTCCGCCAGCGGGTTACGTAGCACTTGCTGAAACAGCACGCCAACCAGCCCCAGACCCGCGCCAACCAGCAGCGAAATAGCCAGACGCGGCAGCAAGCTGTAGTGAAAAATCATCTGCTCAATGACGTCAATATCCGGCGACCAGATTGCCTGAGTCCACTGGCTACGCGGCAGCGCATGCGAGAAGTTCATCCAGGTGAGCACCACAGCGGCAATCACCAGCAACGCCAACAATAACGCCGGAAAAAGCGCAATTCGTTTACTCACGCCTGGCCTCCAATGGCGTTATCCAGAATGCGCACAAAGTGCATTGCCGAAAGCGTCGCGCCATAGAACCAAACTGCGGGTACGCGTTGAAAACGCCCTGCACGGACAAACGGCATGGCCTGCCACAGCGGCGTCGCCATTAACGCGTCCATGTCCTTACTGTTATCGTGATCAAAACACAGCACATCAACATCTTTATACGCCGCCAGACGATCAATACTGACCGCGGTGCTGCCCCAGAAGTTGGTTTCCCCTTGCCATGCATTCACAATACCGTACTCATCGAGAATTTCCTGGAACAAGCTGTTTGGACCGAAGACCAGCATATGGCGCGGATCGAGAAGCGACGTCAGCAATAACGGGCGCGCTCCACGCTTTACAAAGCGGGGTTTCATACTGCGGATAAATTTTTCATATTGCGCTAAATGCTTTTCTGCCGCACTTTGCAGGTTGAGCAAATCCGCCATTTCCGTCAGTGACTTACGCGCCATCATCAGTGGCTGTTTGCCGTCGCTGAAGTTAAATCCGCGCCCCGGTGCAATGCGTGCCAGCATTTCTGGCGAAGGGCCATATCCTGCCGACCAGACCATAAACGACGGTTTCATTTCGGTCAGTAGTTCGAGGTTAGGTTCTGTACGCAAACCAACGTCAATCACCGATTCCGGTAATGGCGGTTCGCTGACCCACAGTCGATAGTTAATGGTGTCCGCCACACCGTAAGGCATGATGCCGAGCGCCAGTAGCAGTTCCACCGGCAACCACTCCAGCGCCACAATACGATGCGGATCAATCGCCGCCGCGCGAGCGGTATTCATCTGCCATAACAACGGAGAAAGCGCCATCGCCGTTAACAGTCGACGACGCGAAAGAAGAGGTAAGCCGCTCATCAATAAACAAAACTCACAGGTGCGGCACCCGCCGGATGCGGCAAAATACCCATCGGGATGCCATAAATCATTTCGAGGGTTTCGCCGCGCATAATTTCCGCAGGCGTTCCCTGAGCAATCATTTCACCGCCGCGCAGGGCGACCAGATAATCACAGTAACGCGCCGCCATATTGATATCGTGCAGCACAGCAATCACCGTCAGGCCGCGTTCCTGGCTTAAACGATGCACCAGCGCCAACACGTCAACCTGATGAGCGATATCCAGCGCCGAGGTCGGTTCATCCAGCAGCAGGCATCGGCTATCCTGCGCCACCAGCATGGCGATCCACGCTCGCTGACGTTCACCGCCAGAAAGGCTATCCACCAGCCGATGCGCCAGTGGTTTTAAGCCGACAAGAGCGATGGCTTCTTCGACCTTTTCGCGATCTGCCACGCCAAATCGCCCCAACGCGCCGTGCCACGGATAGCGACCAATCGCCACCAGTTCGCGCACGGTCATCCCTTCAGCCGGAGGAATCTGCTGCGGCAAATAAGCGACTTTGCGGGCAAAGGCTTTACTGCTCCAGCTTTCCAACGGCTGGGCATCAAGAAGAATCTCGCCTTCCGACGGCGGCTGATGACGTCCCAGCATTTTGAGCAGTGTGGATTTACCTGAACCGTTGTGACCAATCAGGCCGGTCACTTTCCCGGCAGGAAAGGTTAACGACAGCGGATGCAAAAGCGTGCGCCCCGGCACACGAAAGGAAATATTACGCAGTGCAAAAGTGGTATCGGAATGATTCGTGTATTCCTGCATAACAGCCAACTTGTGAAGCGGGCACGGAAATCCGTGCCCAAAGCGAAAATTAGAAACGGAAGGTTGCGGTTGCAACGACCTGACGTTCTGCGCCCCAGAAGCAGCCATAGGTGTTAAAGCAACTGGCGACGTATTCACGATCGAACAGGTTGTTAACATGCAGCGCCACGTTGGAGCCAGCCATACCAACTCGCGCCAGATCATAACGCACTAACGCATCAACTACCGTATAACTTCCCACTTTAAAGGAGTTAGCCGGATCACCGTAGCTGGAGCCAGTATAACGACCGCCAGTACCCAGCGTCAGGCCAGAAAGTGGGCCGTCAAAGAAGGTATAGTCAGCCCACAGAGAAGCCATGTGTTTTGGCACCTGCGCAGGCGTATTACCTTTGTAGGTAGTATCGGTGGTGTATTCCGCATCGGTGTAGGTATAAGAACCGACCACGTTAACACTTGCCGACAGCGCCGCTTTTGCTTCGATTTCTACGCCACGCGCGCGGATCTCACCACCTTCAACCGAGAAGAATGAACCCTCAGGATCTGCCATCAGGTTGTTAGTTTTGGTGAGATTATACAGTGCACCCGTCACCACGATTGGGCGATCTTCCGGTACGTATTTCACGCCGACTTCGTACTGCTTACCTTTAGACGGTGCGAAAATATTACCATCCTTCCCGACCTGAGAAGAAGGTTCAAACGATTCGCTATAGCTGAAGTACGGTGTTACGCCGTTATCAAACAGATAGTTAACACCACCACGCCAGGTGAACTGTTTGTCATCACGTTTGTCAGTCGTTCCCGCTACGCGGTTAAGCGATTCTTGCTCTGCCCAGTCATAACGACCGCCCAGAGTGACCAGTACTTTATCCCACTGCGCCTGATCCTGAACGTAAATGCCTGTTTGCTTCTGCTTATTCAGGATGCGGTACGGGCCGGAGTTATCCGGGTCTTTGGCATTGAAATCGAAATCGGTATTCACCGGATTATACAGATTCAACAGCGGCACAGAGTCGTCGTAACCAAACCAGGCGTTGATGTCATTACGCATACGCATAAAGTCGACGCCAGTCAGCAGAGTATGGTCGATATCGCCAGTGGCGAATTTGCTTTGTAACTGGGTATCAACAGAGAAGTTTTGCAGTTTCTCATCATCAACAACGTATTTCCGCGCCAGGTAGTGACCTTTATCCGCAGGTGCTATAGCTGCACACTGCTGGCTGTAAGCATTCGCCGGATCGGAGCAGACACCGTAGCCATAAACGCTGTTTTGCGAGGTTTTGTTTTCAGCAAAACGCAGGTTCTGACGCACCGTAAAGGTGTCGTTAAATTCGTGGTCGAAGCTGTAGCCCACCATCTTCTCGTTACGAGAATAGGTATTGTTCTTCGCACCTTCGTTAAAGTCGGTCGGCAGACGCTTACCGTTAGGCAGCGGCTCAACGGTTCCCTCTTTCGGCAACCAGCCGTAATAGCCCGTTTCCGGCTCGTTCTGGAAGTAAGAAAGGAAGGTGAAATTGGTTTTATCGTCCGGACGCCAGGTGAACGCAGGAGCAATAGCATAACGCTGCTCTTCTGCGCCCTTCTGCTGGGCATTAGCAGAACGCGCAAGACCGGTCAGACGATAAGAATAAACGCCGTCATCATCCAGCGCATCGCTGAAATCAAAACCAGTCTGGAACAGGCTGTCAGTACCGGCTTTAAACTGAACTTCTTTCAGCGGTTCGGTAGTCGGGCGCTTGCTGACCATATTCAACAAGCCACCCGGGCTGCTTTTCCCGTAAAGCACGGAAACAGGACCACGCATGATTTCAGCGCGCTCAAGCATATACGGATCGATAACCGCATCGTTATAGAAGTTACCCTGCATCTTCAGGCCGTTCAGATAGTTATTCTGACTTTGGCCTTCTGCAGCAAAACCACGGATGATCAGGTGGTCATAAGTGTTGGACGCACCACGCGTACCGACCGAAACTCCCGGCGTATAGCTAAGCGCTTCTTTTACTGACTTCGGCTGGTGTAGCGCCATCTCTTCGGCTGTGACCACAGAAATAGACTGCGGTACTTTTTGAATCGGCGTATCTGTTTTAGTACCGGTGGCTGACTGTCGCGCCGCAATAGTGGCTGCCGGCCCCCATGCGCTTTCTTGCGGCGCAGGTGCAGCGGTAACGGTGATAGTCTCTTCTTTCGGTTCAACCGCTGCCTGTGCATAAACAGACATGCCGCTAACCGCTGTGGCTACTACGACTGCGATTTTACGCAGCGAGTGTTTTGGCTGAGCAGTTTTGTAACGCGCCATTGGTATATCTCTGATGTAAAGTGAAAGTGAATGATAACGTAAACGAGAATGATTATTATAAAGATGAAATAATATTCGAAACGGCGAGACGATGGCAAGCAGTACCCATCAGAGAAGCAACCAAAGGGTCAATAAACAATCAGATGAAAAGAAAGGGTTAATGCTTTTGGAAGGATGTTATTTTACCGGATGGCGGCACGCCATCCGGTAGGTCACAGTTAAATGTTAATTACTACCAAACATTTCCTTAATCCAGCCCGCCACGCCGTCGCTGTCTTTCTGCTCTTGTTGAGCAGGTTGCTGCTGCTGCGGCTGAGAAGACTGATCAAACGGATTGCCTGACGGCTGCTGCTGCATCTCACTCTGTTGACACAGCGATTGCGGATCGCTGGTCCAGACCGGCAAGATACGCATTCCACCGCTGCAAACAAAGTTGCCGTCGTAGTCGACGCCCATATCCACGATATCTTCCGGCGGTACAAGATTCAGCGGCGTTGGCGTCTGGTTAGCCAGATAACGCTGGTAAATCGACATCGCCCCGCTGGCACCGTACAACTTAGTCGGCTGGTTGTTATCGCGGCCAACCCAGGTGATGGTCACCGTGCTGCCGTCAATGCCCGCAAACCAGGTATCAACGTTGTTGTTGGTAGTCCCGGTTTTGCCCGCCAGGTGCAGATTCGGGTATTTCGCTCCCAATTGGCGACCAGTACCACGTTGCACCACTTGCTGCATGGTCCATAGCGTCAGATACGCCGCTTGTGCCGGAACTGCGCGTTCCGCCTGCGGGAAGCTCTGATAGAGCACTTTACCGTCTTCGGCAATGACTGAACGCAATGCAGAAAGCGGCGCACGGTTACCGCCGCTGGCGATAGTCTGGAATGCCTGCGCCACTTCGATTGGCGTTAAGTTCAGCGCCCCAAGCAACATTGCCGGAACCGGATTCAACTGATCTTTCGGCACGCCCAGTTTAATCCAGGTGTCCGTTACCGCAGGTAACCCTAACGCCATCCCCAGATTCACCGTTGGCACGTTCATCGAACGGGTCAGCGCATCTACCAACATTACTCTGCCGCTCTCGCTATAACGGCGGTCATCGTTCTGTGGTGACCAGACCTGACCGTTAGGCTGACGCAGCGCGATTGGCGCATCGGCAATCCACGTATTCAGGCGATAGATTTTCGGCTGGCTTAAGGCCGTCAGATAGGTCGCTGGTTTTGCCAGTGATCCAATCGAACGACGCGCCTGCATCGCACGGTTGTAACCCGCAAACTGCGGTTCGGAGCCACCGACCATCGCGCGAACTTCACCGCTAAAGCGGTCAACAACCACAATCGCCGTTTCCAGATCGCTCAACTTACGCTGTTTCTTCAGTGCCGGAATGCCTTCCACGGCGGCTTTTTCTGCCGCGTCCTGAGCCACCGAGTCAAAAGTAGTGAAGATCTTCACGCCAGAGAGATCTTTCACTTTATCGCCCAGTTTCGCCTGCAACTCCTGGCGCACCAGTTGCATAAAGGCAGGCTGCGGAGAGATCACCCCACCGCGCGGCTGTACGCCCAGCGGACGTGCGCTCAACATGTCGTAGAGTTCTTGATCAATAATCTGCTGCTGTTGCAACAGACGCAGTACCAGGTTACGTCGCTCAAGCGCCAGTTTCGGGTTGCGCCACGGGTTATAGATAGACGCACCTTTCACCATACCGACTAACAGCGCCTGCTGATCAAGGCTCAACTCTTCTACCGGACGACCAAAGTAGTACAGGCTTGCCAGCGGGAAACCACGGATTTCGTTGTCACCGCTCTGACCGAGATATACCTCGTTCATATACAGCTCAAGAATGCGGTCTTTGCTGTAACGCGCATCCATGATTAACGCCATATAGGCTTCGTTCGCTTTACGCCAGTAAGAACGTTCGCTAGAGAGGAACAGGTTCTTCACTAACTGTTGAGTCAGCGTACTCGCCCCCTGCACCGTGCGCCCGGCGGTCAGGTTCGCCAGCACCGCACGTCCAATGGAGTAGAGACTGATACCATCATGCTCGTAGAAATGACGGTCTTCTGTCGCCAGCAAAGTATCTACCAGCAAATCCGGGAAGCCACTACGCGGCACAAACAGACGCTGTTCGCCGTTTGGTGAGGAGATCATGGTGATCAGACGCGGATCAAGACGGAAGAAACCGAACTGACGGTTGTTCTCCATATTGACAATAGTCGCCAGATGATCGCCCTCAAAAGTCAGACGCGCACGCACCTGCCCTTCTTTACTATCCGGGAAATCAAACGGACGGCGGATCATCTCAATACTGTTGGCCTGCACGGTAAATTCGCCAGGACGGGTCATCTTCGACACCTGACGATATTGCGTGGCCTCCAGCAATTTCACCATCTCGTTCTTACTGATGGTCATGTCTGGCTCAAGGTTTACCATCCGACCATAAACTGCCGCTGGCAATTGCCACACCTTGCCATCGATACGGCTGCGAATTTTTTGATCGAGATAAACACCGTAAACGGCGATTAACACCGCAAATACGATCCCCAGTTTCAGTAGCAGCCATAGCCAGCCGCGTTTACCACGAGGCTTACGCCCTTTGCCCTTACCTTTGCGTGGCATCGGTTCTTCATCCTCATAGTCATCATAATCGTCGTCATCTTCGTAGCGACGACGGCTTACCTTTTGTTTGACAGGACGCGTCGGTTTCCCTTTGCGTCCAATTGGCTCGCGGTCATTCCCGGCCATACATTTTCTCCGCAATATTCAGGCGCAAAAGCCCGATTTTCTATTCTTCTGTGACAAGACAGAAGAAGATATCTCTCAAAGTACTTTTCGCCCTCCCCCTATGGGAGAGAACCGGGGCGAAGGGACTGCCCGTGCCCGTTTACCAACCTCACGAATACTTTTTCGTCCGTCGCGTCGGTGCGGTATTCGCCGGGTCGTCCGGCCAGACGTGTTTGGGATAACGCCCTTTCATCTCTTTTTGCACCTCGCGATACGCTCCCTGCCAAAAGGCACTTAAATCACGCGTGATTTGCAGCGGCCTCTGGGCGGGTGAAAGCAATTCCAGCACCAGCGGCACGCGCCCCTGAGCGATAGTCGGATTAGTGGCTTCGCCAAACATCTCTTGCATTCTCACCGCCAGCGCGGGTGGGTTATCTTCATGATAACGAATGGCGATCCGGCTTCCCGTCGGCACAGTGTAATGCGCAGGCAATTCACTATCCAGACGTTGCTGCATTCCCCAATCAAGTAATCCGCGCAGCGCCTGATAAACATCAAGAGATTTCAGGCCACGCAGCGAATGTACGCCGGCCATATGTGGCAGCAGCCACGTTTCCAGCGACGCCAGCAAGCTCGCCTCATCCATTGCTGGCCAGTCATATTCCGGTAACCACTTTGCAGCACACAGCAAACGCAAGCGTAGCTGCTCCGCTTCCGGCGTCCAGTTAAGAACGTTTAGACCTTTATCGCGAATACCGTTGAGCATTGCATGATGTAATTCATCTTCCGACGGTTTCGCCAGCGGCTGTACTTTTACTGTGAGCTGACCAATCTGCAACCGACGCCAGGCCTTCAGCGTGCCTTGTGCATCGTCCCATTCAACGGTGTCAGATTGCTGTAATAGCTGTGAGCAGCGTTGCACTAACTCATCAATATCGACCGGTAGCGCCAGTAGAATTCGCGCATCCGGCGAGGCGCTGCCCTGCAATAATAAAGGAGCGATCAACCACTCGTGGCGGCTTAAGGCATCATCCGCGTCCAGCATTGCTCCCATACCGTTCGCCAGTTGATAACGACCATCCTGGCCACGGCGACGAGCAATACGATCGGCAAAGGCCTGGGCAAGTAGCGGCGCAATAAACGCACTGTCGGCCTCGCCACCACGGACGTTTAAGCGCTTTAACAGTTGCTGACTACGCTGTTGCCAGGCCGGTTGATTGCGGGAAAACGCCACTTCCAGGTCGCTATTCCCCATGCGGGGCGGCTCTTCGAGAATGGCGGCAATTTTTGCGGCGGTAGCGGCTTCATCATCACTCTTCGCGCTCACCAGCATAGCGGCTAACCGCGGATCATTACCCAGCGTCGCCATTTTTTGCCCTTTCGCGCTAAGTCGTTCGCCATCCAGCGCGCCAAGCATCTGTAACAGGCGTTTCGCAGCCTGTAGATTCACCGTTGGTGGTTGATCCAACCAGTTCATCTGCGCCGGATCGCTGCATCCCCATTGCAGTAATTCCATCAGCAAACCGGAGAGATCGCTTTGTAAGATTTCCGGTTCACTTTGTGCAGCGGCGCGTTCCGCCTGTTCTTTGGCGATCAAATGCAGGCAAATGCCCGGCTCCAGTCGCCCGGCGCGCCCGGCACGCTGCGTCATCGACGCCTGACTAACTCGCTGGGTAATCAACCGTGTAAGACCCGTTCGCGGATCAAAGCGCGCCATCCTTTCCTGGGCGCAATCCACCACCAGGCGAATACCTTCGATAGTTAAACTGGTTTCAGCAATATTGGTTGCCAGCACCACTTTGCGCATCCCTTGTGGTGCCGGGAGGATCGCTTTTCGCTGATCGTTCAACGACAATGCACCATACAGTGGACAAAGCAACACATCACTGCCTACACGCGAAGCCAGTTGTTCCTGCACACGCTGAATTTCCCCGACGCCAGGTAAAAACAGCAGCAGAGATCCTGCTTCCTGGCGTAGCAATTCGGCGGTGGCGACAGCAACGGCTTCGTCAAAACGTTGATGTGTAGGCAGCGGCAAATAGCGGCGCTCCACCGGATACGAACGCCCTGCGGAAACAACAACGGGGGCTTCCGGCAACATTTGCTGTAAGCGCTCGTTATCCAGCGTGGCTGACATAATCAGCAGCTTCAGGTCATCGCGCAGCCCTTGTTGCACATCGAGTAACAACGCCAGCGCCAGATCCGCCTGCAGACTGCGTTCATGAAACTCATCAAGGATCACCAGACCGACGCCGCTTAGTTCCGGGTCGCGTTGGATCATGCGCGTTAACACCCCTTCAGTAACGACTTCCAAACGGGTATTCGGCCCGACGCAATTTTGCGCACGCATCCGGTAGCCAACGGTATCGCCGGGCTTTTCGTTAAGCAGCTCCGCCAGCCGTTGCGCGACGTTACGCGCCGCCAGACGCCGCGGCTCCAGCAGGATGATTTTCCCGCGAATACCAGGATGCGCCAGCAGTTGCAGCGGCAGCCAGGTCGATTTCCCGGCTCCGGTCGGCGCGCTTAATAACACCTGCGGTGCACAATCGAGGGCGGCAAGTAATTCAGGTAAGACGGCAGCAACGGGCAACGACGACACAAAACGCTCCTGAGGGTTAACATTCTTCGCGGCGCATTGTAGCATCGCGGTAATTCATAACCGAGTGCCTGACATGTCTGAACCGCAACGGCTGTTCTTTGCCATCGACTTACCTGCAGAAATCCGCGAACAGATTATCCACTGGCGCGCCGCACAGTTTCCACCAGAAGCGGGGCGTCCGGTTGCCGCTGAGAACTTGCATCTGACGCTGGCGTTTTTAGGCGAAGTGAGCGCAGAGAAAGAGAAGGCGCTCTCACTTTTGGCCGGACGGATTCGTCAACCCGGTTTCACACTAACGCTTGATGACGCCGGTCAGTGGCTACGTTCTCGCGTGGTGTGGCTTGGTATGCGCCAGCCGCCGCGCGGATTAATCCAACTGGCGAATATGCTTCGTTCACAAGCAGCACGCAGTGGTTGTTTTCAAAGCAATCGACCGTTTCATCCGCATATCACCTTATTGCGCGATGCCAGCGAGGCGGTGACAATCCCGCCGCCTGGCTTTAACTGGTCGTATGCGGTGACGGAGTTCACCCTTTACGCTTCCTCGTTTGCCCGAGGACGCACACGCTACACGCCGCTAAAACGCTGGACACTGACGCAATAACAAGGGTTTTATCGCAATGGAATTTTCACCCCCTCTACAACGCGCCACGCTGGTTCAACGTTATAAACGTTTTTTAGCCGATGTGATCACACCAGATGGCCAGGAATTAACGCTACACTGCCCGAATACTGGCGCGATGACCGGTTGTGCAACACCTGGAGATACCGTCTGGTATTCAACTTCCGACAACACAAAACGGAAATATCCGCACACCTGGGAACTGACCCAAAGCCAAAACGGTGCATTTATTTGCGTCAATACACTTTGGGCAAACAGATTGACGAAAGAGGCTATCCTTAATGGGAATATTTCGGAGCTGTCAGGCTATAGCTCGCTGAAAAGCGAAGTAAAATACGGTGCCGAACGCAGCCGTGTTGACTTCATGTTACAGGCGAGGTTTCGACCTGACTGCTATATTGAAGTGAAATCGGTTACGTTAGCGGAAAACGAACAGGGATACTTTCCCGATGCAGTGACTGAACGAGGTCAGAAACATCTTCGGGAGTTGATGAGCGTAGCGGCTGAAGGCCAGCGTGCAGTGATTTTTTTCGCCGTGCTACATTCAGCCATTACACGGTTTTCACCCGCGCGCCACATCGATGAGAAATACGCGCAACTATTGTCAGAGGCTCAACAGAGGGGGGTAGAAATTCTGGCTTATAAGGCGGAACTTTCTGCTGAAGGTATGGCTCTTAAAAAATCACTGCCCGTTACTCTGTAGTTGAATAAGTAACTGGTTAATTTACATTCTGGTCGCGTGCGCAAATACGCTTTTCCTCACACAGTTGTCAAGTGTTACGTTTAGATAATTGCTATCCGGAAAAGCATCTGCTATTTATAGCGGCCTCATTTTTCCCCCGAACATGGGGATCGATAGTGCGTGTTAAGGAGAAGCAACATGCAAGAAGGGCAAAACCGTAAAACATCGTCCCTGAGTATTCTCGCCATCGCTGGGGTGGAGCCATATCAGGAGAAGCCGGGCGAAGAGTATATGAACGAAGCCCAGCTGGCGCACTTCCGTCGTATTCTGGAAGCATGGCGTAATCAACTCAGGGATGAAGTCGATCGCACCGTTACACATATGCAGGATGAAGCCGCCAACTTCCCGGATCCGGTAGACCGTGCCGCCCAGGAAGAAGAGTTCAGCCTCGAACTGCGTAACCGCGATCGCGAGCGTAAGCTGATCAAAAAGATCGAGAAGACGCTGAAAAAAGTGGAAGACGAAGATTTCGGCTACTGCGAATCCTGCGGTGTTGAAATTGGTATTCGTCGTCTGGAAGCGCGCCCAACAGCCGATCTGTGCATCGACTGCAAAACGCTGGCTGAAATTCGCGAAAAACAGATGGCTGGCTAATTAAAGCTGTTCCATCACGTTTACCACAGGCGGGAAATGCTCCCGCCTTATTTTTTGTTCAAAGAGATGACAGACACACACTATATTGGGCGCTTTGCCCCCTCACCTTCCGGCGAACTTCATTTTGGTTCTCTGATCGCTGCGCTTGGCAGCTATCTGCAAGCACACGCCCGGCAAGGTCGCTGGCTGGTACGCATTGAAGATATCGACCCACCCCGTGAAGTTCCCGGTGCCGCAGAGACTATCCTGCGCCAACTGGAACATTACGGCCTGCACTGGGACGGCGATGTTCTCTGGCAATCCCAACGTCACGACGCCTATCGTGAAGCCCTCGCCTGGTTACGTGAGCAAGGACTAAGTTATTACTGCACCTGTACGCGCGCACGTATTCACAGTATTGGCGGTATCTACGACGGTCATTGCCGTGAATTGCATCATGGCCCGGACAACGCGGCTGTACGTATTCGGCAGGTGCATCCGGTTATGCAGTTCACTGACCAACTGCGCGGCATTATCCACGCCGACGAAAAACTGGCGCAGGAAGATTTTATTATTCATCGCCGTGATGGTTTGTTTGCCTATAACCTGGCTGTGGTGGTTGATGATCACTTCCAGGGCGTGACTGAAATTGTCCGTGGCGCAGATTTGATTGAACCCACAGTGCGGCAAATCTCGCTGTACCAGCTTTTTGACTGGCAAGCGCCAGATTACATTCATTTGCCGCTGGCGCTTAACGCACAAGGCGCTAAACTTTCCAAGCAGAATCATGCGCCTGCGTTACCAAAAGGCGACCCGCGCCCGGTACTAATCGCGGCACTTCAATTTCTTGGTCAGCAGGCAGAAACACATTGGCAGGATTTCAGCGTCGAGCAAATCCTTCAGTCAGCCGTCAAAAACTGGACGCTGACCGCCGTACCTGAGTCGGCAATTGTAAATTCAACATTCTCAAATGCGTCATGCTGAGCTATGATTAGCCGCTATTTTTTTGTCCTGAATGATGTTTGACACTACCGAGGTGTATTATTTTTACCCGAGTCGCTAATTTTTGCCGCAAGGTGCTAAGCCGCGAGGAGAGCGAGGCTGAACAGGCAGTCGCCCGTCCACAGGTGACGGTGATCCCGCGTGAACAGCATGCTATTTCCCGCAAAGATATCAGTGAAAATGCCCTGAAGGTAATGTACAGGCTCAATAAAGCGGGATACGAAGCCTGGCTGGTTGGCGGCGGCGTGCGCGACCTGTTACTTGGCAAAAAGCCGAAAGATTTCGACGTGACCACTAACGCCACGCCTGAGCAGGTGCGCAAACTATTCCGTAACTGCCGTCTGGTGGGTCGCCGTTTCCGTCTTGCTCACGTGATGTTTGGTCCGGAAATTATCGAAGTCGCAACCTTCCGTGGGCACCACGAAGGCAACGTCAGCGACCGCACGACCTCCCAGCGTGGGCAAAACGGCATGTTGCTGCGCGACAACATATTCGGCTCCATCGAAGAAGACGCCCAGCGCCGCGATTTCACCATCAACAGCCTGTATTACAGCGTCGCGGATTTTACCGTCCGTGATTACGTTGGCGGCATGAAAGATCTGAAAGACGGCGTGATTCGCCTGATTGGTAACCCGGAAACGCGCTACCGTGAAGATCCGGTACGTATGCTGCGCGCGGTACGTTTTGCCGCCAAGTTGGGTATGCGTATCAGCCCGGAAACCGCAGAACCGATCCCACGCCTGGCTACCCTGCTGAACGATATCCCACCGGCACGCCTGTTTGAAGAATCACTCAAACTTCTACAAGCAGGCTACGGTTACGAAACCTATAAATTGCTGTGTGAATATCATCTGTTCCAGCCGCTGTTCCCGACCATTACCCGTTACTTCACGGAAAATGGCGACAGCCCAATGGAGCGGATGATTGAGCAGGTACTGAAAAATACTGATACGCGTATCCATAATGATATGCGCGTTAACCCGGCGTTCCTGTTTGCCGCCATGTTCTGGTATCCACTGCTGGAGACGGCACAAAAAATCGCGCAAGAGAGCGGCCTTACCTATCACGATGCTTTCGCGCTGGCGATGAACGATGTGCTGGACGAAGCCTGCCGTTCACTGGCGATCCCGAAACGTCTGACTACGCTAACTCGCGATATCTGGCAGTTGCAGTTGCGCATGTCCCGTCGTCAGAGCAAACGTGCATGGAAACTGCTGGAGCATCCGAAATTCCGCGCCGCTTACGACCTGCTGGCACTGCGTGCAGAAGTGGAACGCAACGCTGAGCTGCAACGTCTGGCGAAATGGTGGGGTGAATTCCAGGTTTCTGCGCCACCAGATCAAAAAGGGATGCTCACCGAGCTGGATGAAGAACCAGCACAGCGCCGTCGTACTCGTCGTCCGCGCAAACGCGCACCGCGTCGCGAGGGCACCACATGACAGTGGCATATATTGCCATAGGCAGCAATCTGGCCTCTCCGCTGGAGCAGGTCAATGCTGCCGTGAAAGCACTCGGTGAAATTCCTGAAAGCCGCATTCTTGCCGTTTCTTCGTTTTACCGTACCCCTCCGCTGGGGCCACAAGATCAGCCGGATTACTTAAACGCCGCCGTGGCGCTGGAAACAACTCTCGCACCTGAAGAGTTACTCAATCACACACAGCGTATTGAATTGCAGCAAGGCCGCGTTCGTAAGGCCGAACGCTGGGGGCCGCGCACGTTAGATCTCGACATCATGCTGTTTGGTGATGCGGTGATTAACACTGAACGCCTCACTGTTCCGCACTATGATATGAAGAATCGTGGTTTTATGCTCTGGCCGCTGTTTGAGATTGCGCCAGGTCTCGTATTCCCGGATAACCACACGCTTGCCCGGTTACTGACTGATGCACAATTTCCGCGCCCTTCTCTTTGGTAATACATGTTCTCCTGTATTAATTAGCCCCGCTTTCGCGTAATACAAAAAATACGCACAAAAAAATAATTAAAACATCCTCTAATTTAATATTATTTCCCCCGTTCGCTTTGACATCAAACTTTAATCAATTACACATAATTTTATCTTAAATGTAATTTAATTTATTCTAACAATGATAAACATTGACTTTTAAAAAATTTAGAACCATTTAAATGAAATAGAAAGGATATATATATCTTTCATCCACTTACCCTGCCAGATTTGCCGCCAAACAATTCATCACAGAAATAAAAAGCCACACATAATATTCATTATAAAAATAATATTTAATATAGAAATACAAATAGCCCATTAATATAAAAACAATATTTTACAAAAAAACACACTCCTATTATATTGCCCATCCCGTAATTAACTTTACGTATCATTTTTTAACTCATTTAATATTTTATGGAGAATTATAATGAACAAGAAGCTTCTGGCGGTTGTTCTGGCAGCGTCCTGTTTTTCTGCTGGTAATGCAATGGCTGTGGATGGTGGTGAAATCAATATCAACGGTCTGGTTTCTGATGAAACCTGCCCGGCAACCGTTAACGGTGGCAGCAACGATGTTAACATCACCCTGAAAACCGCGAAACCAAGTGATATTACAGCGCTGAATGACAAAGCGCTGGGTGCATACCCTGCAGCAATCAGCATCTCAGTAAACTGCTCCAATGCAGCCGCAAATAAAACGGCAACAATGAGCTTTACCTCTACTTTCCACAGCTCCACCCAGGGTACTCTGGAAAATGACAACTCCATCAGCGGCCCGGCTAAAGGTGTCAACATCGCACTTCACGATGTCTCCGCCACCACCCCGGCACTGGTTAAAGTGAACGATCCTTCAAGCAAAATTTCTTCTCCTATCGATTCAACCAGCCATATCGCCACCTTCAACTATATGGCGTCCTATGTGAAATCTTCTTCAACCGCAACCGTCACCAGCGGCCCGGTGAAAACCAACGCAACCTATACCCTGACTTATCAGTAATAGCGTTACCGTTGTAAAAATCACAAGGGGATGTGTTACATCCCCTGTTTCAGGATTTAGAGATGTTTCAGGGAGAGATAACATGTTGAATTATAACAAGACTATCGCTGCTATCGTTGTCGGTGCAACGCTTACGGCATTCAGCCCCATAACCCAGGCCGATATCGTTATCAACGGTACGCGCATCATCTATAAAGAAAGCGACAAAAAGATCACTGCTCGCCTGGAAAATAAAGGCTCTCGCCCATTGCTGGTGCAGTCCTGGCTTGATACCGGTGATGACAATGTAGACCCGGCTTTGATCAAAGTCCCGTTTAACGCGACCCCACCGGTCTCACGCATAGACCCGAAAAAAGGCCAAACCGTTACCATCACCTATACCGGTACGCAGGCATTACCGAAAGACAGGGAAAGTGTGTACTGGTTTAACGTGCTGGAAGTTCCACCCAAAATGCAGGCAAAAGAAGCTGAAAATAAAAATGTCCTGCAACTGGCTTTCCGTACCCGTATCAAACTGTTCTATCGCCCTGATGGATTAGCCGGTGAGCATTTCAAAGCGCCAGGGCAATTAACCTGGCGCTGGAGTGGCAATAAAATCAAAGTGACGAACCCAACGCCTTATTATGTTTCCTTCTCGTCTGTCGATGTGCAGTCAGGAAATAAAAAATATACCGTAGACGCCACAATGGTTGCGCCAAAAAGCGATGCCGAATTTACAGTACAGGGTCTGAATACCTCCCCTGGCGGCGCTAAATTACACTATTCAGCTATTAGTGATTACGGTAGTGAAATAAAAGGCGAAGCAAATATGTAATCTCACAAATTACATTATCGCCAGGGTAAATATCTTGAATTAATTATTGACTGAATGATTACAGCGTCGAGCATAAGAAAAAACAGATGACTCATTGTAAACTGACACGGATTGCCGTTATTTTTGCCTGCATTTATGGCCATGCTGCCAATGCGGCAGAAAGTATTGAATACGATCCCAGCTTCCTGATGGGGAGTTCTGCCCAGGGGATTGACCTGTCGCGTTATTCCGACGGTAACCCTGCTATGCCCGGCAGCTATGACGTAAAAGTCTACGTCAATGAAAGTGCCGCAACGAGCATGACCGTAGAACTTATTGATACCGGCAAGAAAAGTGCCGACGCCTGTATTTCTCGTAAAATGCTCAATCAGTTGCATATTAAACAGCCGGATCTCAAAGACGGAGAGGCTGTATTACGCAAAGGCGAAGCGGAAGCTGATGATTGTCTCGATCTGGCGCGGGCGATCCCACAGTCAGAAGTCTATTTCGATACTAACGATCAGAAGCTGGATATCACGGTTCCGCAGATCTGGATCCTCAGTAATTATCAGGGATATATCGACCCGTCATTATGGGAAGACGGCATCAGTGCCGCCATGTTGTCCTACCGTATGAACGGCTGGCGCAACACGCGCCGGGGTGATGAAACTCAGTCGTTCTATACTGCACTCAACGCAGGGCTTAACCTCGGGAACTGGCATTTCAGAAGCAATGGTAACTATAGCTGGCAGCAGGATATTGGCGGTAATTTTGATATCCAGAACAGCTATATGCAGCGCGAGCTGCCATTTATTCGTTCTCAACTCGTGGTCGGGGAGACCTACACCACCGGGGAAACCTTCGACTCTGTCGGCATTAAAGGCGCACGCTTGTACAGCGACGACCGCATGTTACCGCCTTCCATGACCAGTTTTGCCCCGGTGATCCGCGGCGTGGCAAACAGTAACGCCAAAGTCACCATCACCCAGGGCGGCTATAAAATTTACGAAGGAACCGTACCGCCTGGCGAATTCGCCATTGATGACATTATGCCTTCTGGCTACGGCAATGATCTGGTGGTCACCATTGAAGAAGCCGACGGTTCACGGCGGACATTCTCACAACCGTTCTCCTCGGTTATGCAGATGCTGCGTCCGGGCGTCGGGCGTTGGGATCTCAGCGGCGGGCAAATCGTTCGCGACGATTTGCGCGAAGACTATAACTTGCTGCAAGGGTCATTCTACTACGGTATCAACAACACCTTCACCGGCTATACGGGTATCCAGTTCACCGATGCTGACTTTATGGCCGTGCTGCTGGGGCTGGGCGTAAACACCAGCATCGGCGCAGTATCGCTGGACGTCACTCAGTCGAAGGCGAATATCTACAACGATCAAACCTACACCGGGCAAAGCTATCGTATTTCGTGGAACAAAATGTTCAGTGCCACCAATACCTCACTAAACCTGGCCGCCTATCGCTATTCCACCAGTAATTACCTGGGGCTGAACGATGCCCTGACGTTACAGGATGATGCCAGACACAGCTCGCCAGACGAGCAACGCACAATGGGGAATTATCAGCGTACCCGCAATCAGTTCACTATCAGTCTCAACCAGCCGCTGATGTTCGAGGAGGTCGATTACGGCTCGTTTTATCTTAATGGTAGTTGGACGGATTACTGGAGCGGAAGCCATAGCCAGAGCACGTACTCTATGGGCTACAGCAAAGGGACAAGTTGGGGAACCTGGAGTGCCACAGTACAACGCACCTGGAACGAAGACGGCGATCAGGATGACAGCTTCTATCTGAGTTTCAGCATTCCGCTGGAAAATTTACTGGGCGGTAAACGTCGCGAAAGCGGCTTCAAGTATCTCGACAGCCGTATGAGCACTGACTTTAACGGCAGCCATCGTTTGAGCGCCAGCGCCAACGGCAGCAGCGGCGATGGGAAATATAACTACAGCGTGAATACCAATTACTCCACCAATAAGCAGAGTTCCAATCTGGCGGATATTGGCGGTTATCTCAGCTATGAATCGCAATGGGGTACATGGTCTGGCTCAGCATCGGCTGACACTGACCACAGCCGTCAGCTCTCTCTCAGCACCGATGGCGGCTTTGTCCTGCACGGTGGCGGGCTGACGTATACCAATCACAGCTTTAGCGATACCGATACGCTGGTCCTGGTGAAAGCCCCAGGCGCGCATGGCGCACGAATCAACTACAGCAGTAACACCATTGACCGTTGGGGTTATGGCGTCGCCACGTCCGCCTCTCCATATCGGGAAAACAACATCACGCTTGATATTCAGGAGCTGGAAAACGACGTAGAGCTTAAGAGCACCAGTTCACAAACGGTTCCGCGCTACGGGGCCATTACCATGACCAGTTTCGAAACCGATCAGGGCCGCTCAGCGATGATCTCGATGCGTCGTAGCGATGGCGAACCTCTGCCATTTGCCGCCAATATCACCAATGAGCAAGGGCAGTCTCTGGGCTACATCGGCCAGAACAACCAGGCCTTTGTACGCGGTATCGAAGATAACGGCGTGTTGCGGGTGAACTGGTCCGATAAGGACAACGTTTCACAGTACTGCATCGCGCGCTATCAGGTTCCGGCATCCGCTGCTGACCAGCGCGGCAACCAGACCCTGTCACTGGATAACGTACTCTGTACGGTATCTGCAACTCACTAAAATCCGCGAGATATGGATAACCTATGACACGGAAAAATATACCTCTGGCACTTGCCGTGCTGACGCTCTCAGCCTCGGCACTAGCCGTTGATGTCGACGTTAAATTCAGGGCCGATATTATACAGCCGACCTGTGATATCAAACTGGAAGGAACCAATACTTCTAAAACCGGCACTGACGCCTATAAGCTGGTCATTCCTGATATCAGGCTCGACCAGTTACGCGCGAAAAGTGCCGAAACGGTAGGCGAATTTACCTTAAAAACGGAAAACTGTACGGGCAGCCCAAGCAAAATCGTTTCTACCATCATGGCAGAGAAAAAAACCAGTGCAAGCGTGAATCTGGCGATTCCCCCCGCAACGGGAGCCGGGTTAACGAACAATATCGGTGTCGGTTTCCGTCGGGCCAGTACGTCAACTGACACATTTTTTAAAGTCCAGAACGATGAAAAAATCACGTGGACTGCCAATGAAATCACCAAGGACGGGTTAAAACTGGCTGCCGTAATGCGAGAAACCCAGGCTGATAAGGGCACAATCGGTGATTTCAGCGCCAAAGTCACGTTTAACTTCACCTATGAATAACGGGGTAGCACAATGAAAAAAACAACTTTAGCCTGCTACGTCGTCAGCGCCATGGCATGCTTCAGCATTGGGATGAATGCCGCCAATGCCACCACGGATTCTCTGGATCTTACCGTCGTGACAAAAGTCACCGCAGGAACCTGTAGCGCCGAAGTACAGGAAAGCTCAAAGAAAGTTACCGACATTGATTTTCAGGATGTTTTCATCCCGGAAGTGATCAACAAAAGCAAAGCAAAAAAATTCGATCTGAAATTCACCAATTGCGCAGCAACATCAAGCGCTGAGTTCACATTGAAACCAGCCAGTGGTTCAACCTGTGATAAAGCAGGCGGGGGAGAAGCATTTGCCAACGCCTCCGTTGCAACCCCGAAAGCAGCAGCGGTCGCCGTTGAAGTCTGGGGGTCAGCCAATGCCGGAAGCGGCACACAACTGAAGTGTAAATCCGCCAACGCGTTCCCGATCACGATGGTCGGCGGTGGCGTGACCGTACCGCTCAGCGCACGTCTGATCCGCGATAGCGGTAAGACTGACGCGGACGTCACTGCCGGTGAGTTTTCCAGCCAGGCAGTATTTGATATTACCTATAAGTGATTTACAGCGCAGCCTGTGTAAAAGGGACGTTATGAAAAAGCACGGTTTATCTACCACTCTTATCATTGGTGCTGCGCTATTTAGCGCCAGTACATTGGCTGATGTGAGTGTCGACTTTAACGCAAAAGTGCTGAGCACCACCTGCACGGTATCCGTTAGCAACAGCGGGACGGTCGATTTAGGTACGGTGAGCCTGGGTTACTTCGCCAGAGGCATTACAGCGGAGCAATATTTTTCAGGGGGTCAGGAATTCTTTATCCATTTGTATAACTGTTCCGGGAGTGCCCCAACAGGGACTACAAATTTGCATCTGGATTTCAAACCTAAAAGCGGCGCTTTTGCAGCAGGCTCGCGACAAATTTTTCCGAATGAGGAAAGTAATGGTGCCAAAAATGTTGGCGTGGTGATTTTCTCAACGCACGATCGCAGCAATATGTTTAACGTCTGGTCTCCAGCGGGTATTTCACGGTCGACATATACGGTGAATGCACAGGGTCTGAATAATTCGACCTGGGCTTTTTATACCCGAATGCAAAAAATTGATAATATTGCCTCTGTTACTGCCGGGAAAGTGGCAACCAGTGTACTGGTAGATACCTGGTACGATTAATTCAATGGAATGAAATATAAAGAGCGGATTCAGATGATTATTAACAGACTGAGTAAGACAGTAATTAGCCTGGTATTATTAATCAGCACAAGCGCTGTATTTTCAACATGGGCGGGAACACGTATTAGCTACGGCAAACCAGGTAGTGATGGTGATATTATACTCAGTATTTTTCCTCATGGAACACAACCAGCCTCTGCTGGGAAGCCTTCGCCAGGGTTGATTAAGCCATTAGGCGTATCCGTGTTATCAAACTCTACAACCAATATGATTTACTGTTATTTTGGTGCCGCGTCCAGTGGCGATCAATCCGCTTCGGAGATTTACCATAACCTGATTAATTCAGGCAAACAGTATGATGGCAAGCCCTTATTTAATACAACGATACAAGGCGTCTATGTGTCGGTCGAAATCCTTAATTTCAGTAGCCCAGGCATAACATTTGGTATAGGAGCAGAACACAGCCTCCATGCTGATGGAGGCAATAGAGATGAATTCTCGGGCCATGTTGACGATCCATCACAATGTACAGGCTATCAACAACTCACTTTCCAGGTGAGAACCACCTATTACCTTGGCAGCGATTATCAGCCCCATATATATAATGGCGGCGCTTCTGGCAACTACGATTCATTTAAGGCGGAGATTGCCAGGAACACCAGTCTTGATACACGTGGTTTCGGTTCAACAAATGCCCCCGGTTTTAGCATCAGAAGCAGCACCCAGGGACAAGGGTATTATCTCGTAGTTGAGTTTAGCACCTACGGCCTGATGATTACGGCCCCAACCTGCTATGCCAATACCGTTGCAGGCACAAATGTTAAAGGTAACACCGTCGATTTTGGCAATGTTTTAACCACGGATATTAGTAACGGGACCAGTAATTCTAAACGTCAGTTCCAGATAGCGTTAAAAGACTGTGTGAGTATTGGAGACATACAAACGAAACTGTCCACCACAAAAACCGGGAACAGCGTCAGGCTATTGGGCAACCAACAGACAAACAATGCCGCCGGAGGAATTGGGGTAAAAATTAGCGGCCTGAACGATTCCCTGACCGGTCAAGCGGAACAGCTTTATCCTAACAATCAATATTCCGTTTATACAGAATATGAGTCTGCGACAAACCCCGACGGTTGGGTTGACGTTAATGCCATCGATGTGACGCACCCTGGGGTTGAACATACTCTGAACTTCGAAGCGCAACTGGTTCCCGATTTCGTGCAGGATCAACCTGCCCCGGTGATCACCGCAGGTGGATTTGAAGCAACAGGTACATTCTCTATTACCTATCCCTGATTTTACTTACAGCCAGGTGCGCACTGCGCCTGGCTGTAAGCGGTTTGTGCCACATAACTACACTGATAAATTAAAAAATCATAACTCTATATCATTTCTATTATATAAATAAATGATGCTAGCTACGCAAAAGGGAACCAGCATTATGCTGATTAAATTTTACCATCACTAAATATCAAACACTCATGCAATGAGTGTCTGCAATGGAGTGCGTATGAAAACTACTCTACAATTTATTATTTTCACCATTCTTATCTTTATTAATTCTGTCTGTAACGCAACCGTCGATTTTATTGTTGGTGCGGGGCCTGATGGTGTACCGCCGGAAAGAAATGGCCGCGCAGATTTCCAGTATTCCGGGAGCAGTAATAACCTGGTATTTTACCACCCAACTCAACTCGGTCCGACTGGGGTACAATTACGCTGGCCTAATCAGGATACCCATGACAGTGGCAGTGTATATTGTACAGCACATTCCAGTGCTACTGGCGGCCCTATCACTGTCAGAAATAAAATGGTTGATTCAGGGCTCGTTTACGGGGGACATAAATTATTCAAAACATCCGTTCCAGGACTGTATTATACATTAAAAATATCAACCATATGGACAGCTTATAATACAACCGCTGACGTCCCGGATATATTTATAGGGGACGCACCAACACAAACTTTCCACTTTAGATTCCATGACGCTGATCTGCAACGAGCCTGTGAGCAACGGGATGGCAGGTGGACTCCAAAATTTTTTAGAATAGGTGGAATTTTTCAAGACTTTACTGTTGAATTTTATTCAGATACGACATTTAACCCTACAGCCAGCCAAAAAATAACATTACTCAGCAGCAGCGATTACCTTTACAGTTTTAAGGCCGAGAATGCGGGTGGAACGGTTCAAGGGTACAGTGGGAGTATCTATTTTAACTTTAATTTAGCGAATGTGACCTTATCACTTCCGACCTGTTTTTCCTCAGTGATTACAGGAAAAACAGTCAATGGAACGACTGTTGAACTTGGCAGCTATACAACCGGTCAGATCAAAAATGGTGCAACTCCAGTACCTTTTCAAATAGCCCTACAAAACTGTATTCGTGTGCAAAATATTGAAACCAAAATGTCCTCTGGAAACATTGGGGTGCAAAACAAAAAATTAATCACTAATACGTTGACTGGTTCCAATGCCGCAGAAGGCGTCGGTGTTCTGATCGAAGGGTTAAAAAACCGTGTGAGTGAAAAAATGGTTCTCGAACCTAACGTAGGAACCTCTGTGTATAAAGCTTATGAAGATGAAATCGATACTTCAGGTGGCATCTACCCAGGCAAAGGCCAGGGAACAACGCAGGTACTTGAGTTTCAGGCAACATTGCAACAAGACGGAAACGAAGCTATCAAGGGAGGCGCTTTCGAGGCCACCAGCAGATTCCAGATAACTTATCCTTGATAGACAGATCAGATTGCTGGAAAAGTGTTCGTTGTTACATGCCGGATGTGACGCGGACACTTTATCCAGCCTATAAAATTGTGAAAAAATTCAATAAATTGTGATGCGCCATGTAAGCCTGATAAGCGTAGCGCATCAGGCAATTTTGCGTTCGTCATCAGTCTCAAGTCATATCATCAGTTAACTGGTGATATGAGCGTACCGAAATGATTGCCCCACCCGATATGGCTGCTAGAATGCCAATAATTGCACTTTAGCCATCAGGATACGTTATGAAACCGACGACTATTTCGCAGCTTCAAAAATACAAGCAGGAAAAAAAACGCTTCGCAACCATTACCGCTTACGACTACAGCTTCGCCAAATTGTTTGCTGACGAAGGCCTTAACGTGATGCTGGTAGGTGACTCGCTAGGTATGACCGTTCAGGGACATGATTCCACCCTTCCCGTAACAGTTGAAGATATCGCCTATCACACCGCCGCCGTGCGTCGCGGTGCGCCAAACTGCCTGCTTTTGGCCGATCTCCCCTTTATGGCTTATGCCACGCCGGAACAGGCATTTGAAAACGCTGCCAGGGTAATGCGTGCCGGAGCCAATATGGTCAAAATTGAAGGCGGTGCATGGCTGGTAGAAACGGTACAAATGCTGACAGAACGTGCCGTGCCGGTATGTGGTCACTTAGGCTTAACGCCACAGTCCGTGAATATTTTTGGTGGCTACAAAGTGCAGGGGCGTGGTGATGAGGCTGGCGACCAATTACTCAGCGATGCGTTAGCACTAGAAGCCGCAGGTGCGCAATTGCTGGTACTGGAGTGTGTACCCGTTGAGCTAGCAAAACGCATTACCGAGGCACTGGCGATCCCCGTCATTGGCATTGGTGCGGGTAACGTCACTGACGGACAGATCCTCGTGATGCACGACGCATTCGGCATTACCGGTGGTCACATTCCTAAATTCGCCAAAAATTTCCTCGCTGAAACGGGCGACATCCGTGCTGCGGTGCGGCAGTATATGGCTGAAGTGGAGTCCGGCGTCTATCCGGGCGAAGAACACAGTTTCCATTAAGGAGTGACGTTGTGTTAATTATCGAAACCCTGCCGCTGCTGCGTCAGCAAATTCGCCGCCTGCGTATGGAAGGCAAGCGCGTGGCACTGGTGCCCACTATGGGTAACCTGCATGATGGCCATATGAAACTGGTCGACGAAGCCAAAGCCCGCGCCGATGTGGTGGTGGTTAGCATTTTCGTTAACCCAATGCAGTTCGACCGCCCGGAAGATCTGGCGCGCTACCCGCGCACCTTGCAGGAAGATTGCGAGAAGTTAAACAAGCGTAAAGTGGATTTGGTCTTTGCGCCATCGGTAAAAGAGATCTACCCGAACGGTACAGAAACCCACACCTATGTTGATGTTCCCGGCCTTTCCACTATGCTGGAAGGCGCCAGCCGCCCGGGACATTTCCGTGGCGTGTCGACCATCGTCAGCAAGCTGTTCAACCTGGTCCAGCCAGACATCGCCTGCTTCGGAGAAAAGGATTTTCAGCAACTGGCGCTGATCCGCAAAATGGTCGCTGATATGGGCTTTGATATTGAGATTGTCGGCGTGCCGATTATGCGCGCGAAAGACGGCCTTGCGCTCAGCTCCCGTAACGGTTATCTGACGGCAGAACAACGCAAAATTGCACCAGGTCTGTACAAAGTTTTAAGTTCGATTGCTGACAAATTGCAGGCTGGAGAGCGGGATCTCGATGAAATTATCGCCATTGCTGGGCAAGAGTTGAATGAAAAAGGCTTCCGCGCCGATGATATTCAGATTCGCGATGCCGACACGTTGCTGGAAGTCACTGAAAAAAGCAAACGGGCAGTGATTCTGATTGCCGCCTGGCTTGGCGATGCTCGCCTGATCGACAATAAAATGGTCGAACTGGCGTAATACTTAACTGGCGCTACGGCTGATAGCGCCAATTATTAATTGCCACGTCATCTGTCATAACACAGGTAACTTAGTTAAGGTTAATTAGCTTATCAATCTCTGTAAGTGGTAAATTTGCCAACTCTGCAACATCCTCACGAAGCATTCCTTTACTCAGAAGACGCTGGGCGAATTCCTGTCTTACCTTCTGGAGTCCCTCTTTATATCCCTTCTGAAATCCCTTCTCTTCAAACCACTGCGCCAACGTCTGCCTGGTTTCTCTCCGTGTCTTTATGTCCATAGGTTCCCTTAATTATCTGGTCAGTTAATAATAATCATTATCTGGCTATAACTGATAATGCCGGCAACTTAGTTAATTAGCTTATCAAGCTCAGCAAGAGATAAATTCGTCATCTCTGCAACGTCTTCCCGAGACATCCCTTTACTCAGAAAACGCTGGGCGAATTCTTGCCTTTCCTCCTGTCTTCCCTGCTGAATCCCCTTCTCAATTCCCTTCTCAATTCCCCTCTCAATACCCTTCTCAATACCCTTCTCTTCAAACCACTGCGCCAGCGTCATCATAGACTCCCCTCCCGTTTCCCTGTCTCTCACCACACCGTAAAACAAATCCGCTTGTTCAGTATGACCGCGTTGCAGCATATAGTTTTGCATGGCAACTAACTGACTTCCGCTAGTGTACCCTTCGTCAATCAGCGTGACCAGTTGCTCCAGCAATAACATTAAGTCGCGCTGGCGAATATGTTTTTGCAGCAGTTCGAGAATCGCAATCCGCCGATGTTTCATGATTTCATCATCTGGCGTGATGGTGATATCCACCAGCGGGAAAGGGTTGTTATAGACACGTCGCGCCAGCTCCGGTGAGTAAAACATATCAAACCAGCACATCGAGAGTGGGTAAGGCGTGGCCTCGCCCTGATAAAACAGAATCGGCACCACCAGCGGCAGCTTATCGTGGTCCGCTTCCAGATGTCGGTGCATGGCGGCAATAGAGTAGCGCATCATGCGAAAGGCCATTTTTTTGTCCGGCTTGCTTTGATGTTCAATCACAACATGCAGATAGCCGGGATTACCCAGCATTTGCACAGAATAGAGTACGTCAGTGCTATGCCCTTTCAGGCTTTCTTCGATAAAACTCCCCGACTCAAGATGCAGCGTGTCGAGATCACACAGCTCGCGTAATTCCGCTGGCAAATGTATCTCCAGGAAATCGCGGGCCGTTTCCGCATGCATTAAAAATTGTTTAAAAACAGCGTCATGCGGAGTGGTACTTGGTGCGTCCATCTTCCCTGTCTTCCATGTTGGCTTGCGTGAAGGCAGTATCCAGTCAATGTATACCGTCGTCAGCCGTCTCTTTATTGTTTACCGAGCAGCGTTCAGAGAAATTTCAATCGGTTACAGGAGTTGCATAGCGGGCTTCGGCGCGGCACGCAAACTCCCGCTGTAAATGGCCTCAGATGAGTAGACACTAAACAAAAATCGGGCAATACTGCGTGAGAATTTTCTCAAGGCAGGCATCGCCTGCTTCGTTAACGACAGGGTAGAAAGGTAGAAGTTATGATTCGCACGATGCTGCAGGGCAAACTCCACCGCGTGAAAGTGACTCATGCGGACCTGCACTATGAAGGTTCTTGCGCCATTGACCAGGATTTTCTTGACGCAGCAGGTATTCTCGAAAACGAAGCCATCGATATCTGGAATGTCACCAACGGCAAGCGTTTCTCCACCTACGCTATCGCGGCAGAACGCGGTTCGAGAATTATTTCTGTCAACGGTGCGGCGGCCCACTGCGCCAGCGTCGGTGATATTGTGATCATCGCCAGCTTCGTCACCATGCCGGATGAAGAAGCCCGTACCTGGCGGCCAAACGTCGCCTACTTTGAAGGCGACAACGAAATGAAACGTACCGCAAAAGCCATTCCGGTACAGGTTGCCTGAGTATTACCCCTGCGGCTGGTTACTCACCAGCCGCGACATTGTCTCCAGCGAATCCGTTCTTAAGATATAAAGCCGTTTTAACAACAATGGATTATCCCCCGGTTTAACTTTACCTTTCATGGTGGTCACCGCCAGATGAAACCCGGCTTCATTTGCCGCTTTAACCGCTTTATCATTAAATCCGCCAAACGGGTAAGAAAGATACAATACATGCGGATTAAATTGCGTCAGCGCCCGGCGTGAGCGTTCGAAATCAAACAGAATATTGTGCTCACTACGGCTGAGTAATATTGGTCGTCGATAACCATCAACCCGATGTAAAAAATGGGTATGTGACTGGAAATCAAAAACATCGCTGACATCACGTAGTTCAGAAATACTCATAAACTGTAATGACTGCGGATTCCATTTTTGTGGGTGACGTTTAATACGCGAGGTAATAATAAATGCCGTCGCCTTCATACCATATTGTTTCAGAACAGGATACGCATAGCGACTTACCGATTTTAAGCCATCATCAAAAGTCAGCACAACCGCGCGAGCTGGAAGATTTATCGAATTATGCAAATATCCTTCCAGTTGATACAAGGTTAACGTGGTATATCCCCTGTCGCGCAACCAGGTCATCTGGTTATTGAATGCACGTACCGACGTTGTGGTCGAAGTATGGCGAAAACGGGTATTCTCTTCATCGCGTAAAATATGATGGTAGGTCAATACAGGAATACCATTATCCTGCTGCGCATCTAACGCACTGATATAGGCCAGACGTTCGCCAATACGAATTTGATACCAGGTTTGATTCAGGCGATCTTTCAATTTATTAATAATGGGATAACGCAAATTATCGGCCAGCACGCCAAATGGTGCGCTGCCAGCATCAGGCGCGTTGTATATCGGAGTATCTTTCCATGTAATAAGATTTTGGTTGCTCAGTGGCTTATGCAAATCCCCCAGGCCATCTTCAACTTTTTGCCGCCCTTGTACCGGTTCCAGATGACCTTTATCAATATATCCCGTACCAAAACCAAAGTTGAATTCATAATAATCGGCTGCGGTTGGCATGACCGAAATAATCTGCCCGGCGCGAATGTTACCAACAGTTACCGTTTTGTCGCCAATTTTACCCCAGATAGCCGCATCCTGAGTGGTTTGCATATAACGCATGGGAAGCGCTGCGCCGGCACCAGATGAAACCAGCAGCAGTAGAAAAATAAACTTTTTAATCATGAGGAAACAACCAGGCGAGAAACAACGCCGTTAGTGTAGCAAAATCGGAATGCGATTTAATACTCGAACCAATTGTGCTTTAGCACAAAGGGGGGATTTTTTTGTTGCTGATGCCAGAGACTACTGACTTCAGGAGCCCCCAGTTCGACAATGCGATTGCGGAACTCTGCACTCGACATTGTTTCACGACAAGCAATCATCTGTTCAATTAACGGTAGCGTGATACCAGAAATCACTTCGCAACAGGAATGTTTGTGGCTTAATAAAGACGCAACGCGATAAGGCGCTGCGCCCGCGATATCCGTGAAAAAGATCACGCCATCGCCGGAATCCGTCCCATGCAGGGCATCACATAACATTCGGCTAAGCATATTGGCACTAAGACCACGCCAAAAATTCACTGCCCGGCACTGGATAAGTGCGCCATATTTTTTTTCCAGCGCATCCAGTATCTCTTGCGCCCGATCGTCGTGACAGGTAATGACCCAACCTAACATCGCTTTCCTCCTTAGCCGAAAATCAGTCTACCCTGACCATTGTTGATAAAGGGTGATAACCGTCAAAACTCCCCTCCCCCGCATCCGGAGGAGAGGAGATCAACTTAGCTACGCAAGCCGCGTCCGCGCTGAATCAGCGACCAGCAGATCAGATAAAACGCAATAATAAAGACAACCAGCACACCAAAGGTAGTAACCAACGGCACATCATTAATGCCGAGGAAGCCGTAGCGGAAACCACTGATCATATAGACTATCGGGTTCAGGTGCGACAGCCCCTGCCAGAACGGCGGCAGTAAAGTCAGGGAGTAAAATACCCCGCCCAAATAAGTGAGTGGCGTTAACACAAAGGTCGGCACCAGGCTGATGTCATCAAACGTTTTGGCAAACACACCGTTCAGCAGTCCGGCAAGAGAGAACAACACCGCCGTGAGCACCAGCGTTAAAGCAACAAATACCCACGAATGCACCTGAAACGGCACAAAGAATAGCGAAATAGCCGTCACCAGCATGCCAACAAGCAGTCCGCGCGCCACGCCACCGCCGACATATCCGGCAATGATGACGTGTGTTGGCACCGGCGCTACCAGCAATTCTTCAATATTACGCTGGAACTTGGCACCAAAAAATGATGATGCAACGTTAGCGTAGGCATTGGTGATCACCGACATCATGATCAGCCCCGGCACGATAAACTGCATATAACTAAAGCCATGCATATCGCCAATGCGCGAACCAATCAGGTTACCAAAGATAATAAAATAAAGGGTCATGGTGATGACCGGCGGCACCAGCGTTTGTATCCAGATACGCATAAAGCGATGGATCTCTTTCGCCCAGATGCTTTTTAGCGCCACCCAGTAAAGATGCATCATGCGCGATCTCCTTGTTTTTCATTAACCAGTGAAACAAACAGCTCTTCCAGACGGTTGGCTTTGTTACGCATACTTAATACCTGCACGCCCTGCTCACTTAGCTGCGTGAATACGCTGTTAATCCCCTGCTCGCGCAACACTTCAACTTCAAGCGTAGCGGTATCCACCAGCCGATACTGGTAGCCATCGAGCTTCGGTAATGGACTTTTCGGCGCAAGATCGAGAATAAAGGTTTCCGATTTCAGCTTCGCCAATAGCGCCTTCATCGAAGTGTTCTCCACCAGTTCACCATGCTGAATAATGCCGATATTGCGACACAGCATTTCTGCTTCTTCCAGGTAGTGCGTGGTGAGAATGATCGTGGTGCCTTTGTCGTTTAAATCCTTCAAAAATCCCCACATTGAGCGGCGAAGTTCGATATCCACGCCTGCCGTTGGTTCATCCAGAATCAGCAGTTTAGGTTCATGCATTAACGCACGGGCGATCATTAAACGGCGTTTCATCCCACCAGATAACATACGCGCACGTTCGTTGCGTTTTCCCCACAAATCAAGCTGCTTAAGATACTTTTCGCTGCGGATATACGCTTCTTTGCGCTCTACACCGTAGTACCCCGCCTGATTCACCACAATTTGCTGCACGGTTTCAAACGGGTTGAAGTTAAATTCCTGCGGCACCAGTCCTAACTGGCGTTTGGCGTTCACGACATCTTTTTCAAGATCGTAGCCAAATACGCTGACCCGCCCGGAGGTTTTATTCACCAGCGAGCTAATAATACCGATGGTGGTCGATTTCCCGGCTCCGTTCGGCCCCAGAAGCGCATAAAAATCGCCGGCTTCGACCTGTAAATCTATTCCACGAAGCGCCTGAACGCCGCCTGGATAGGTTTTTTTAAGCTGTTGAAGTTCCAGTGCAATGGTCATAAATTTTTACTTACCTTACGTTCTTACACTTTATCTGTGGTTTAAATCGTCCCGGAGTTGCCCTATATTAGCCAAACGTAATTATTTGGTTACAGGTCGTTAACCTCCATGAAAGACATAGATACACTCATCAGCAATAATGCACTATGGTCAAAAATGCTGGTGGAAGAGGATCCCGGGTTTTTTGAGAAACTGGCACAAGCGCAAAAACCGCGCTTTCTATGGATTGGATGTTCCGACAGTCGCGTTCCTGCAGAACGTTTAACCGGTCTTGAGCCGGGCGAACTCTTTGTTCACCGTAATGTTGCCAACCTGGTCATTCACACCGATCTCAACTGCCTCTCCGTGGTGCAGTATGCAGTGGATGTTCTCGAAGTTGAACACATTATTATCTGTGGCCACTATGGTTGCGGTGGTGTGCAAGCCGCGGTTGAAAACCCGGAACTGGGGCTGATCAACAACTGGCTGCTGCACATCCGCGATATCTGGTTCAAACATAGCTCATTGCTTGGCGAAATGCCGCCAGAGCGCCGTCTGGATACCCTGTGCGAACTGAACGTAATGGAACAGGTATATAACCTGGGCCACTCCACCATTATGCAGTCAGCATGGAAACGCGGGCAGAAAGTGACCATCCACGGCTGGGCTTACGGCATTCACGACGGCTTGCTGCGCGATCTGGATGTTACAGCCACCAACCGCGAAACCCTGGAGCAACGTTATCGCCACGGGATTTCCAACCTCAAGCTAAAGCACATCAACCACAAATAAATTCGCCATGCCGGATGCAACACATCCGGCACATCCGCACTTACTCGTCCAGCAGCACCACTTTGCCGATATACGGCAGATGACGGTAACGCTGTGCGTAATCGATGCCGTAGCCAACCACAAACTCATCCGGAATAGAGAAACCGATAAATTCTACCGGTACGTTCACTTCACGGCGAGACGGTTTATCCAGCAGCGTACAAATCGCCAACGATTTCGGTTCGCGCAGGCTTAAGATTTCACGCACTTTCGACAGTGTATTACCCGAGTCGATGATATCTTCAACAATCAGCACATCCTTGCCGCGGATATCTTCATCCAGATCTTTGAGGATTTTCACATCACGGGTGGTGGACATGCCGCTACCGTAGCTGGAGGCGGTCATAAAATCGACTTCATGAGATACCTGAACTTCACGGCACAGGTCCGCCATAAACATAAATGAGCCACGCAGCAGGCCTACCAGCACCATATCGCTGCCGCTGTCTTTGTAACGCTCAGTAATCTGACGACCCAGTTCAGCGATACGCGCTTTAATCTCCGCTTCGGGGATCATTACTTCTACAGTATGTTTCATATCTCTAACCATATGATTTAAAAACAAATCACTTCGCACGGGCGGGTTTCAGCGCCGCAACAAAGCGCAAGACACGCAGTATACCAGCAAAACTATTCATTGGCGGAATCTGTTAATAAAGCTCAAATTGTGATGACGATCACACATGTTAAAACCTATAATTAATTGCTACTAAAATATTAATGAATTGAAATGGTGTTTCTTTATGGCAATTAACAATACCGGCTCGCGACGCTTACTCGTGTCGCTAACCGCCCTTTTTGCAGCACTCTGCGGGCTATATCTTCTCATTGGCGGAGGCTGGTTGGTCGCGATTGGCGGCTCCTGGTACTACCCCATCGCTGGTCTGGTGATGCTTGGCGTCGCCTGGATGTTGTGGCGCAGTAAACGCGCAGCACTTTGGCTGTACGCCGCTCTGCTGCTCGGCACCATGATTTGGGGCGTCTGGGAGGTCGGTTTCGATTTCTGGGCACTCACTCCGCGCAGCGATATCCTGGTCTTCTTCGGTATCTGGCTGATCCTGCCGTTTGTCTGGCATCGCCTGGTCATTCCTGCCAGCGGCGCAGTTGCCGCACTGGTGGTCGCACTGTTGATTAGCGGTGGTATCCTCACCTGGGCCGGATTTCACGATCCGCAGGAAATCAACGGCACCTTAAGCGCTGATGCCACACTTGCCGAAGCTATCTCCCCCGTTGCCGATCAGGACTGGCCTGCCTATGGCCGCAATCAGGAAGGTCAACGCTATTCACCACTGAAGCAGATTAACGCCGATAACGTCCACAAGCTGAAAGAAGCCTGGGTGTTCCGCACAGGCGATGTGAAACAGCCGAACGATCCGGGCGAAATCACCAATGAAGTGACGCCGATTAAAGTAGGCGACACGCTTTACCTGTGTACCGCTCACCAGCGTCTGTTTGCGCTCGATGCCGCCAGCGGCAAAGAGAAATGGCATTACGATCCTGAGCTGAAAACCAACGAGTCTTTCCAGCATGTAACCTGCCGTGGCGTCTCTTACCATGAAGCCAAAGCAGAAACTGCTTCGCCGGAAGTGATGGCGGATTGCCCGCGTCGTATCATTCTTCCTGTGAATGATGGTCGCCTGATTGCAATTAACGCTGAAAACGGCAAGCTGTGCGAAACCTTCGCCAATAAAGGCGTGCTCAACCTGCAAAGCAACATGCCGGATACCAAACCGGGTCTGTATGAACCGACGTCGCCGCCGATTATCACCGATAAAACCATCGTGATGGCCGGTTCAGTCACCGATAACTTCTCAACCCGCGAAACGTCTGGCGTAATCCGTGGTTTTGATGTCAACACCGGTGAACTGCTGTGGGCTTTTGATCCGGGCGCGAAAGATCCGAACGCCATCCCATCAGACGAACACACCTTTACCTTTAACTCGCCAAACTCGTGGGCACCTGCGGCCTATGATGCGAAGCTGGATCTGGTGTATCTGCCGATGGGCGTGACCACGCCCGATATCTGGGGCGGTAACCGCACACCGGAACAGGAACGTTATGCCAGCTCGATTCTGGCACTGAATGCCACCACCGGGAAACTGGCGTGGAGTTACCAGACCGTTCACCACGACCTGTGGGATATGGATCTTCCGGCACAACCAACGCTGGCGGATATCACCGTTAACGGTGAAAAAGTGCCGGTCATTTACGCTCCTGCAAAAACTGGCAACATTTTTGTACTCGATCGTCGTAATGGCGAACTGGTCGTTCCGGCTCCGGAAAAACCGGTTCCACAAGGCGCAGCGAAAGGCGATTACGTTACTCCTACCCAACCGTTCTCTGAACTCAGCTTCCGTCCGACGAAAGATTTGAGCGGTGCGGATATGTGGGGTGCCACCATGTTTGACCAACTGGTGTGCCGCGTGATGTTCCACCAAATGCGCTATGAAGGCATTTTCACCCCACCATCTGAACAGGGTACTCTGGTCTTCCCAGGTAACCTGGGAATGTTCGAATGGGGCGGGATTTCCGTTGATCCGAATCGTGAAGTGGCAATTGCCAACCCAATGGCGCTACCGTTTGTGTCGAAACTGATCCCGCGTGGCCCGGGTAACCCGATGGAACAGCCGAAAGATGCCAAAGGCACAGGTACGGAATCCGGCATTCAGCCGCAATATGGCGTGCCGTATGGCGTAACGCTCAACCCGTTCCTTTCGCCGTTTGGTCTGCCGTGTAAACAGCCTGCCTGGGGATACATCTCGGCGCTGGATCTGAAAACCAATGAAGTGGTATGGAAGAAACGTATTGGTACGCCGCAGGACAGTATGCCGTTCCCGATGCCCGTTCCGGTGCCGTTCAATATGGGGATGCCAATGCTCGGCGGGCCAATCTCCACTGCGGGCAACGTGTTGTTTATTGCCGCTACGGCAGATAACTACCTGCGCGCTTACAACATGAGCAACGGTGAAAAACTGTGGCAGGGCCGTTTACCAGCAGGTGGTCAGGCAACGCCGATGACCTATGAAGTGAATGGTAAGCAATATGTGGTGATCTCCGCAGGCGGTCACGGTTCATTTGGTACGAAGATGGGCGACTATATTGTGGCTTATGCGTTACCGGATGATGTGAAGTAACCATAATGCCCGGAGAGATCCGGGCATATTCCCGAAGACGCTGTTTTTACACTGTAAACCCTAACATCATCCCCGTATCTTCATGCTCCAGCAGATGGCAGTGCGCCATATAAGCATGTTCTTTCGGTGCATCGTGATTAAACTTCACCAGCACCTCACTGACATTACCTTCCACCTTCACAGTATCTTTCCAGCCCGCGCGATGCACCGCTGGTGGTTGGCCATTTTCCGACAAGATACGGAACTGGGTGCCGTGAATATGGAACGGATGCAACATCATGTCGCCAACGCCAGAGATAACCCAACGTTCGAACTTCCCTTTCGCCGCCGCAAACATCGGCTTGTTCATATCGAAGGCCTGACCGTTGATTTTATTAGCATGGTGAAAATCGAACTTCCCGCCGTGGTTCATATGATTCATATTGCCGTGGCCCATGTGGCCCATCATCTGGCTGTGGTTCATTCCGCTCATTGCCTGATCGCCATATTTCTCCATTAACATCTGCATCCCCATCATATCGAGCATCGGATCCATAGAGAGTTGCAGTTTGCGTATCGTTAATCCGTCCAGCGAAGGTAACGCTGGCAGGCTACTCAAGGTATCCGGCAAAGCACCAGAGGCACTAATGGCAATCGGCTGAATACGCATTACCGGGTGCGGCTTGTCAAACGGTGCAATCGCCATTCCCATCTGGCTGACAGGCAGTGTCACCAGATCAAACGGTTTGTTGTCGTTAACCTCCACCAGCACTTCAAAACGCTCGCCCATCAGCACCGGAAGTTCACTCACCTTCACCGGTTCAGGCAACAGGCCACCATCGCTGGCGATCACATACAGCGGGCGATTGTCACTGGTGGCAAAATTGAGCGAGCGGGCGTTACAGCCATTGAGCAAACGCAGCCGCAACCAGCCACGCGGCGCGGCATGTTGCGGGTAAATAGCGCCGTTGGTCAGCAACGTATCGCCAAACCAGCCCACGGCGGCGGTCATCACATCGAGTTGATAATCAATCTGCCCGTCGGCGTTAAATTTTTTATCCTGAACAATCACCGGGACATCATCGATCCCCCACTGTTTTGGCAGCATTAATTTCAGGATCTCATCGTCCTCAATCACCACCAGCCCAGCCAGCCCCATCGCCACCTGACGCCCGGTTTTGCCATGTTGATGCGGGTGGAACCAGCAGGTAGCGGCAGGCTGATCGACATTCAGCGTCACTGTGCGTTTACCGCCAGGCGGAATAATTCCCTGCGGGCCGCCGTCCACTTCCCCCGGCACTTCCAGACCGTGCCAGTGCAACGTCGTCTCTTCCGCCAGTTGGTTATAGATATCAACCGTCACGGCTTTTCCACGCTGTAACTTCACCGCAGGCCCCAATAAATTACCGTTATAGCCCCAGGTGGTCGCCGTTTTTCCAGCAAAGGTGGACTGGCCTGCGCCAATGGTCAACTGAATGCGATTACGGGCATCGGTAGCGAGCAAATCAGGGATCGGTAATGTTGGGCGTTCAGCAGCAAAAACCGCGCGGCTCCATAGTGGTAAAGCAGAAGCCACGCCCAACGCGACGGAATATTTTAAGAAATCACGACGTTGCATAGATATTTCCTTATTCTCAAGCAGGCGAAACAAAATCAAACGTTGAGCATAGTCCTTCCCCTTACGGGAAGGTCAAGCCACAGACACAACTTAATCCACAATAATGGTCGTCGCCTCGCTCGCAGTGTGCTAACGTTTATCTTCTTTAAGCCCCTGGTAGAAGCAATGAAGACGTTTTTCAGAACAGTATTATTCGGCAGCCTGATGGCTGTATGCGCAAACAGTTACGCGCTCAGCGAGTCTGAAGCCGAAGATATGGCCGATTTAACGGCAGTTTTTGTTTTTCTGAAGAACGATTGCGGTTACCAGAACTTGCCTAACGGGCAGATTCGTCGCGCACTGGTCTTTTTTGCCCAGCAAAACCAGTGGGATCTCAGCAACTACGACAACTTCGACATGAAAGCCCTCGGTGAAGATAGCTACCGCGATCTGAGCGGTATCGGCATTCCCGTCGCTAAAAAGTGTAAAGCCCTGGCCCGCGATTCCTTAAGCCTGCTTGCCTACGTAAAATAATTCCTGATACCTTTTTGTAGAAACATTGACCGTGCATCCGCGGTCAATGTTAGCTATTATGTTGCGCCCTTTTTTTACGGGTGTTAACAAAGGAGGTATCAACCCATGGCCGAAAAAAAACTGTGGCATGAAACGCTACACGACCAGTTTGGGCAGTACTTTGCTGTAGATAACGTTCTGTATCATGAAAAGACCGATCACCAGGATCTGATCATTTTTGAGAACGCCGCATTTGGTCGCGTAATGGCGCTGGATGGCGTAGTACAGACCACCGAGCGCGACGAATTTATCTATCATGAGATGATGACCCACGTTCCGCTGCTGGCTCACGGTCACGCTAAACACGTGTTAATCATTGGCGGCGGCGACGGCGCGATGTTACGTGAAGTAAGCCGACATAAAAACGTTGAGTCAATCACGATGGTGGAAATCGACGCGGGCGTAGTGTCTTTCTGCCGTCAGTATCTGCCTAACCATAACGCCGGTAGCTACGACGATCCGCGCTTTAAACTGGTGATCGACGATGGCGTCAATTTCGTGAATCAAACCAGCCAGACTTTTGATGTCATCATCTCCGACTGCACCGATCCCATCGGTCCCGGCGAAAGCCTGTTCACCTCAGCATTTTATGAAGGCTGCAAACGCTGCCTGAATCCTGGCGGTATTTTTGTCGCGCAAAACGGCGTCTGCTTTTTACAGCAGGAAGAAGCCATCGACAGCCATCGCAAACTCAGCCATTACTTCAGCGATGTTGGCTTTTATCAGGCGGCAATCCCGACCTATTACGGCGGCATCATGACCTTTGCATGGGCGACAGATAACGACGCCTTACGCCATCTCTCTACCGAAATTATTCAGGCACGTTTTCTCGCCTCTGGCCTGAAATGCCGTTATTACAACCCGGCAATCCACACGGCAGCGTTTGCCTTACCCCAGTATCTGCAAGACGCACTGGCTTCACAGGCGTCCTAAGGAGAAGATAAGAAATTGAAAAAACTGAAACTGCATGGCTTTAATAATCTGACCAAAAGTCTGAGTTTTTGTATTTACGATATCTGCTACGCCAAAACCGCCGAAGAGCGCGACGGTTATATCGCTTATATCGATGAACTCTATAATGCCAACCGTCTGACCGAAATCCTGTCAGAAACTTGTTCCATTATCGGGGCCAATATTCTTAACATCGCCCGCCAGGATTACGAACCACAAGGTGCCAGCGTCACTATTCTGGTGAGCGAAGAACCTGTCGACCCGAAACTTATCGACAAAACGGAACACCCCGGCCCGCTGCCAGAAGCCGTGGTTGCGCATCTCGATAAAAGTCATATTTGCGTACATACCTACCCGGAAAGCCATCCTGAAGGCGGTTTATGTACTTTCCGCGCCGACATAGAAGTCTCTACCTGCGGCGTGATTTCCCCGCTGAAGGCGTTGAATTACCTGATCCACCAGCTTGAATCCGATATCGTGACCATTGATTATCGCGTGCGCGGTTTTACCCGCGATATTAACGGTATGAAGCACTTTATCGACCATGAGATTAATTCGATTCAGAACTTTATGTCTGAAGATATAAAGGCGCTGTATGACATGGTGGATGTAAACGTCTATCAGGAAAATATCTTCCATACCAAGATGTTGCTTAAAGAGTTCGACCTTAAGCACTACATGTTCCACACCAAACCGGAAGATTTAACCGACAGCGAGCGCAAAGAGATTACCGCTGCGCTATGGAAAGAAATGCGCGAAATTTATTACGGGCGTAATATGCCTGCCGTTTAACGGCTCTGGCGGAGCACGAAGGCTCCGCCAGATTTACCTACTTCTGCAGTACGAAATTGCGGTACGCCGCCACCACCTGAAGAAAATCCTCAACGCCGCACAGCGACAGGCTTTCTTCGTCGTAGTAGTTCATCCCTTCTTCCATTTCGTCACCCGCAAATTCCAGTTGATTGGCGCGGATCATCACCTCCTCGCCATCCATCCACAGGGTGTATTCGTGCCCTGCCCGCTGCCAGGAACGTTCGCTACCTTTTAATGTGCGCGCGGCTTGTTCCACTTCATCAAGCAAGGCCAGGTTTTCTTTCACCTCTTCATTAAACCAGTGCCCGACCACTTCATGCCCCATGGACATGCGCACCTTTACCACTCCGGTAATATCGCGCAGAAATTCGTAATCCATAGTGTGTTCCTCTGCTCCCGGCAATGCGCCGAAATCGCATTGCGCCATTGATGTAATTATCGCAGCCTTACCAGAGAAAAACAGCGGAACGACGATGGTTTAGAGATAAAAATAGTGAAAAAAGCGTTCCAACCACCATGGTCAGAATTTTTGTCATTTTCGACAGACATCTTCTTACCAGGGAAGAAGACAATCCAGTGCTACTCTGCGCACAAAACATAGATTAATAAAGAGGGTGAATTGTTTTATAATCAAAAATCCACCAGTCATCCGTAATCTTGCCATTATCATAAAGTTGAAGATCGCTACTTCCCTCTGCGTCGCTGGTTGTTATCACATCAGCATTTCGCTTCCAGTGTGATATAGGAGATTCAGTGCTCATGGTTAAAAGGTTTTCTTTCATCGGCTCACACTGTGCGCATCCCCTGACATTACCGTCCTCATAAAAACCCACTAATCCACCATTTGCGACAAACAAATATTGTAATTTTGCTGTCGCGGCAAAAGCGTTGCCGCATAGTAGAAAAAAGATAATTATAATAAACGCTTTTTTCATTCACTTTATCTCCATTAAGTGAAAAACTTCACCCTGTAATAACCAGCAGAAAACCAAATAAGATAAACACTATCATTAAGGAAAAGAGTGCGGGTTCTGAGAATTAACGTTATTGAATTGCCCGTCAGATATTCCGGCAAAAAAAAGCCACTCCCCAAAAGAAGTGGCTCAGATTGCTGACAAAGTGCGCTTTGTTCTTGCCGGATGCGGCGTAAACGCCTTATCCGGCCTACAAAATAGTGCAAATTCAATAAATTGCAGAAACGTTGTAGGCCTGATAAGCGCAGCGCATCAGGCAATGTTGCGTTTATCATCAGTCTTAGCCACTTCCCAAAAGAAGTGGCTTTTCACAACAGGCTACTACCTTAAACCGCAGTCTGGAAAATCACCCCATCCGCTTTTTCGGTGTACTGAGAAAGCTGGTTGAAGTTCAGATAACGATAAGTATCAACGGCTGTTTTATCTACCTGCGCAACGTAGGTCTGGTACTCTTCCGGCGTTGGCAGTTTGCCAAGAAGCGCTGCAACGGCTGCCAGTTCCGCAGAAGCCAGGAAGACGTTCGCGCCAGTACCCAGACGGTTCGGGAAGTTACGGGTAGAGGTGGAAACCACCGTCGCGCCGTCCGCCACACGCGCCTGGTTACCCATGCACAGTGAACAGCCCGGGATCTCGATACGCGCGCCGCTCTTACCGAAGACGCTGTAGTAGCCTTCTTCTGTCAGTTGCGCGGCGTCCATCCGGGTTGGCGGTGCTACCCACAGGCGGGTCGGCAACTGGCCTTTATGCGCATCCAGCAGTTTACCTGCTGCACGGAAGTGACCGATGTTGGTCATGCAAGAACCGATAAACACTTCGTCGATCTTCTCGCCCTGAACCGCTGACAGCGGACGTGCGTCGTCCGGATCGTTCGGTGCACAGAGGATTGGCTCTTTGATATCTGCCAGATCGATGTCGATCACTGCCGCGTATTCGGCATCAGCATCGGCTTCCAGCAGCTCAGGATCCGCCAACCATTTTTCCATGCCCTGAATACGACGTTCCAGGGTACGACGATCGCCGTAACCTTCCGCGATCATCCACTTCAGCAGGACAATGTTGGAGTTCAGGTATTCGATGATCGGCTCTTTGTTCAGCTTGATGGTACAGCCCGCAGCGGAACGTTCAGCGGAAGCATCGGTCAACTCAAATGCCTGCTCAACTTTCAGATCCGGCAGACCTTCGATTTCCAGAATGCGGCCAGAGAAGATGTTTTTCTTACCTTTCTTCTCAACGGTCAGCAGACCTTGCTTGATTGCGTACAGCGGGATCGCGTGTACCAGATCGCGCAGGGTGATGCCCGGCTGCATTTTGCCTTTAAAACGCACCAGAACGGATTCCGGCATATCCAGCGGCATGACGCCAGTCGCCGCAGCAAACGCGACCAGACCAGAACCTGCCGGGAAGGAGATACCGATCGGGAAACGCGTATGGGAGTCACCACCGGTGCCCACGGTATCCGGCAGCAGCATACGGTTCAACCAGGAGTGGATTACGCCATCACCTGGGCGCAGCGACACACCGCCACGGTTCATAATGAAGTCAGGCAGCGTATGGTGCGTGTTAACGTCAACCGGCTTCGGATACGCCGCTGTATGACAGAAAGACTGCATCACCAGGTCAGCCGAGAAGCCCAGGCACGCCAGGTCTTTCAGTTCATCACGGGTCATTGGGCCGGTAGTGTCCTGAGAGCCGACAGAGGTCATTTTCGGTTCGCAGTAAGCGCCCGGACGAATGCCTTTCACGCCACAGGCGCGACCCACCATTTTCTGTGCCAGCGAGAAGCCACGATCGCTTTCAGCGACATCTTTCGCCTGACGGAACACATCGCTCTGCGGCAGACCGAGCGCTTCACGCGCTTTGGTGGTCAGACCGCGACCGATAATCAGCGGAATACGACCGCCCGCCCGCACTTCATCAATCAGTACGTCGGTTTTTAGTTCAAAGGTCGCCAGCAGTTCACCGGTTTCGTGGTTACGCACTTCACCTTTGTACGGGTAAACGTCAATCACGTCGCCCATATTCAGGTTGGAAACGTCCACTTCAATTGGCAGTGCACCGGCATCTTCCATCGTGTTAAAGAAGATTGGCGCAATTTTGCCGCCGAGACACAGACCGCCACCGCGTTTGTTCGGCACATGTGGAATATCGTCGCCCATAAACCACAGTACAGAGTTAGTGGCGGATTTACGCGAAGACCCCGTACCCACAACGTCACCCACATAAGCCAGCGGGAAACCTTTCTGTTGCAGGGCTTCGATCTGCTTGATCGGGCCAACAACACCGGGTTGATCTGGCTCGATCCCTTCGCGGGCGTTTTTCAGCATCGCCAGCGCGTGCAGCGGGATATCCGGGCGTGACCACGCATCCGGTGCCGGAGAGAGGTCATCGGTGTTGGTTTCGCCGGTGACCTTGAAGACGGTAACGGTCAGTTTTTCAGCCAGTGCCGGGCGATTCAGGAACCATTCAGCATCCGCCCAGGACTGCATAACCTGCTTCGCGTATTTGTTACCTGCTTTGGCTTTCTCTTCTACGTCATAGAAGTTATCGAACATCAGCAGCGTGTGGGACAGTGCTTTAGCAGCGATCGGTGCCAGTTTGGCATCGTCCAGCGCGTCGATCAGCGGATGAATGTTGTAACCACCCTGCATGGTGCCCAGCAGTTCAATGGCTTTTTCCGGAGTCAGCAGCGGAGATTTGGCTTCACCTTTTGCGACGGCGGCCAGGAAGCCTGCTTTTACATAGGCTGCTTCATCGACGCCAGGGGGAACACGGTTGGTTAACAGATCTAACAGGAATTCTTCTTCGCCCGCGGGCGGGTTTTTCAGCAGCTCTACGAGCGCGGCCATTTGGTTTGCATCCAGGGGTTTGGGCGCAATCCCCTCAGCGGCACGCTCAGCTACGTGCTTACGGTATTCTTCTAGCACGACGGTTCTCCTCGCTCTCATTGTCATAGTGCGGCAGGCGATTCTCTTCACGCTCCTGTGAGACAGCAGTTTGTAGGGTAAATGCCCAGTACCGCAACGGGCAGAATAGCAGGATTTTGACGATGTGTTAATCTGTTTACAAAAAAGCAACATAAAAAAGTGGCTGAATCGTTAAGGATAGTCTAGAGATTGTTTCCCTCCGAAAAACCTGTTAATTCGCATTGTGATAATCACCCTTCTCAACAAATCCCAACATTAGTCAAAATTTAAACTACCGCCTCTTTATACTCGTGCCTACAGCACCTGCGGGTGGCAGTTCGTCGACCATTGCGATTTCCTTGAGATCAGGACTATGAAAATTACTTTGCCGTTTAAACCCCATGTGCTGGCGCTAATTTGCAGCGCCGGGCTATGTGCCGCTTCCGGTACGTTGTATGTGAAAAGTCGCACGGTGGAAGCCCCCGTAGTAGCGCAATCAACACAACAGTCTGCGCCTGACGTCGCTGCGGTTACGCTTCCTGCAACAGTTTCCATGCCCCCGGTAACGCCTGCCGTCGTCAAATCTGCCTTCAGTACTGCGCAAATCGATCAATGGCTCGCACCTGTCGCGCTGTACCCCGATGCACTGCTTTCGCAAGTGCTGATGGCATCGACCTATCCGGCAAATGTCGCCCAGGCCGTGCAGTGGTCGCACGATAACCCGCTCAAACAAGGCGATGCGGCTATTCAGGCAGTATCCGGTCAGCCGTGGGATGCCAGCGTCAAATCACTGGTGGCTTTTCCGCAATTGATGGCGTTGATGGGTGAAAACCCGCAGTGGGTACAAAATCTTGGCGATGCGTTTCTGGCGCAGCCGCAGGATGTGATGGACTCGGTACAACGTTTGCGGCAACTGGCGCAACAAACCGGGTCACTGAAGTCATCAACTGAACAGAAAGTTATTACGACCACGAAGCAAGCCGTACCGCTAAAACAGACTGTCACGGCTCCTGTCACACAATACAATACCGTTTCAACATCCAGCCCCGTCGTCGCAGAACCTGCGCCGACCGTAATAACCATTGAGCCAGCCAATCCGGATGTAGTTTATATTCCCAACTACAACCCAACCGTGGTTTACGGGAACTGGGCCAATACCGCGTATCCGCCGGTTTACCTGCCGCCACCAGCCGGAGAACCGTTTGTTGACAGCTTCGTGCGCGGATTCGGCTACAGCATGGGCGTTGCCACCACATACGCGTTATTCAGCAGCATCGACTGGGATGACGACAACGATGATTATCATCACCACGACGGTGGTCATCGTGACGGCAACGGCTGGCAACACAACGGCGACAACATCAACATCGACGTCAACAATTTCAACCGTATCACCGGTGAGCATCTTACGGATAAGAATATGGCATGGCGGCACAATCCGAATTACCGCGATGGTGTGCCTTATCATGATCAGGATATGACTAAGCGATTTCATCAAACCGATGTCAAAAGCGGTATGAGCGCCACACAACTACCCGCACCGTCGCGCGACAACCAGCGCCAGGCGGCTGCAAGTCAGTTTCAGCAACGAACACATGCTGCACCAGTCACTACGCGCGACACCCAACGTCAGGCTGCGGCACAGCGGTTTAATGAGGCGGAACACGATGGGAGTTATGACGACTTCCGCGAGTTCAGCCGTCACCAGCTACTGACCCGGCAGCAAAAGGACACCGCTCGCCAGCGTTATCAATCGGCCTCTCCTGAGCAGCGCCAGGCAGTCCGCGAGAAAATGCAAACCAGCCCGCAGAATCAGCAGCGAAGAGAGACGGCACGTCAGCATATTCAGTCCACTACTCCCGAACAGCGCCAGGTATTTAAAGAAAAAGTACAGCAGCGCCCGCAGAACCAACAACAGCGTGATAACGCCCGCCAGCGTATTCAATCGGCATCACCAGAACAGCGGCAGGTCGCACGCGCGAGAATTCAGAAGAGTCACCCGCAGCGTTTAAACGACAATAACCGTCCGGCCAGACTGAATAACGAACAACGGTCAGCGGTACGCGAACGGTTGTCTGAGCGTGGAGCAAGGAGACTGGAAAGGTAAATTGCAGGCATAAAAAAAGCGGCGCTGTTAGCCGCTTAAGACTGATGACAAACATCGAATTGCCCGATGCGCAAGCTTATCGGGCCTACACGGAACCTGCAATATATTGAATTTGCATGATTTTGTAGGCCGAATAAGGCGTTTACGCCGCATCCGGCGTAAACAACCAGCACTTTGCCAACAATCTGAAGCCTCAGAATAGCCGCTTCTTAATTTACCGGATGCCCCGGCACAAGAAAAATTACTTCTTCTTCGCTTTCGGGTTCGGCAGGTCGGTAATGCTACCTTCGAACACTTCTGCCGCCAGGCCCACAGACTCGTGCAGAGTCGGGTGCGCGTGGATGGTCAGCGCGATGTCTTCAGCGTCGCAACCCATTTCGATTGCCAGACCGATTTCACCCAACAGCTCGCCGCCGTTAGTACCGACAATCGCACCACCGATCACACGATGAGACTCTTTGTCGAAAATCAGCTTGGTCATACCGTCCGCGCAGTCAGAAGCGATCGCACGACCAGAAGCAGCCCACGGGAAGGTGGCAGTTTCGTAGCTGATGCCTTTCTCTTTCGCTTCTTTCTCGGTCAAACCCACCCATGCAACTTCTGGTTCGGTATAGGCAATAGACGGAATAACTTTCGGATCGAAGTAGTGTTTTTTACCGGCGATAACTTCAGCGGCAACGTGACCTTCGTGAACACCTTTGTGTGCCAGCATCGGCTGACCGACGATATCACCGATAGCAAAGATGTGTGGTACGTTGGTACGCAGTTGTTTGTCAACGCGGATGAAGCCACGGTCGTCCACTTCCACGCCTGCTTTGCCTGCGTCGAGGTTTTTACCGTTCGGCACACGACCAATCGCCACCAGCACGGCGTCGTAACGCTGTGGTTCAGCCGGTGCTTTTTTGCCTTCCATCGTCACGTAGATACCGTCTTCTTTTGCTTCAACGGCAGTGACTTTGGTTTCCAGCATCAGGTTGAATTTCTTGCTGATACGCTTGGTGAAGACTTTAACGATGTCTTTATCTGCTGCCGGGATAACCTGGTCGAACATTTCAACCACGTCAATCTGTGAACCCAGCGCGTGGTATACCGTCCCCATTTCCAGACCGATGATACCGCCACCCATAACCAGCAGGCGTTCTGGCACTTCTTTCAATTCCAGAGCGTCAGTGGAGTCCCAGATACGCGGATCTTCATGCGGAATAAACGGCAGTTGGATCGGGCGAGAACCCGCCGCGATGATCGCATTGTCGAAGTTGATCACAGTCTTACCGTTCTCACCTTCAACTTCCAGGGTGTTCGCCCCGGTGAATTTACCCAGACCGTTGACCACTTTCACTTTACGGCCTTTCGCCATACCAGCCAGACCGCCGGTCAGTTGAGTGATAACTTTCTCTTTCCAGGTACGAATCTTGTCGATATCGGTTTTCGGCTCACCGAAAACGATACCGTGTTCAGCCAGTGCTTTAGCTTCTTCGATAACTTTTGCTACGTGCAGCAGTGCTTTAGAAGGGATACAGCCGACGTTCAGGCAAACACCGCCGAGGGTGTTGTAGCGTTCTACGATTACGGTTTCCAGACCTAAATCAGCGCAGCGGAAGGCAGCGGAGTAACCTGCGGGGCCTGCCCCAAGTACCACGACCTGAGTTTTGATTTCAGTACTCATCATGACCTCTATATATTTATCTCCGGCGGGTCTGACGTTTTTTTTATGACGCCCATTATCCACCGGGTCGTTCTATCCGTCGGTATTTTACAAAATTGTTAACAATTTTTAAACAACAAACGGCAACCGATTTGTCTATTACCTGATAACCTCAATATATTCATAAGATTACCAGAAAAAAGCCGGCCGTTGGGCCGGCTCTTTTATTTACATCACCAGACGGCGAATGTCAGACAGCGTGTTGTTAATGATGGTAATGAAACGCGCACCATCAGCACCGTCGATCACGCGGTGGTCAAAGGAGAGAGAAATCGGCAGCATCAGACGCGGCACGAACTCTTTACCATTCCACACAGGTTCCATCGCGGACTTGGAAACGCCGAGGATAGCCACTTCCGGTGCGTTCACAATCGGCGCGAAGTGGGTAGTACCCAGGCCGCCGATACTGGAGATGGTGAAGCAACCACCCTGCATTTCGCCCGCAGTCAGCTTACCGTCACGCGCTTTCTTGGAAATGGTCATCAGCTCGCGAGACAGCTCGATGATGCCTTTCTTGTTGACGTCTTTGAATACCGGAACAACCAGGCCGTTCGGAGTATCCACCGCCACACCGATGTTGATGTATTTCTTCAGGGTCAGACGCTGACCGTCTTCCGACAGCGAACTGTTGAAGCGAGGCATCTGCTCAAGTGCCGCAGCAACGGCTTTCATGATGAAGACAACCGGGGTGATCTTCACATCCAGCTTACGTTTCGCAGCTTCTTCGTTCTGCTGTTTACGGAACGCTTCCAGCTCGGTGATATCGGTCTTGTCGAAGTGGGTAACGTGCGGGATCATCACCCAGTTACGGCTCAGGTTAGCACCAGAGATTTTCTGAATGCGACCCAGTTCCACTTCTTCGATTTCACCAAACTTGCTGAAGTCCACCTTCGGCCACGGCAACATGCCTGGGATACCGCCGCCAGTCGCTGCCGGAGCCGCTTCTGCACGTTTGATGGCTTCTTTCACATAAGCCTGAACGTCTTCGCGCAGGATACGACCTTTACGGCCAGTGCCCTTCACTTTCGCCAGGTTAACGCCGAACTCGCGAGCCAGACGGCGGATCAGCGGAGTCGCGTGAACATAAGCGTCGTTTTCAGCAAATTCAGATTTGCCTTCCGCTTTTGCAGCCGGTGCTGCTGCCGGAGCTTCAGCTTTTGCAGCCGGGGCCGGAGCAGCCGCTTCCTGTTTCGCCGGAGCTGCCGCAGGCGCTGCGCCTTCAACTTCGAAGATCATAATCAGCGAGCCAGTTTTCACTTTGTCGCCAACATTCACTTTCAGTTCTTTCACCACGCCCGCGAACGGAGCCGGAACTTCCATAGAAGCTTTGTCGCCTTCTACGGTGATCAGTGACTGCTCAGCGGTAACTTTGTCGCCCACTTTCACCATCACTTCGGTCACTTCAACTTCGTCACCGCCGATATCCGGAACGTTAACTTCTTTCACGCCAGTCGCTGCCGCAGGTGCCGGAGCCGCTTCCTGTTTTGCCGCCGGAGCCGGAGCTGCCGCGCTGGCTGCCCCCGCAACTTCGAAGACCATAATCAGTGAGCCGGTAGACACTTTGTCGCCAACGTTCACTTTGATCTCTTTCACGATGCCCGCAAACGGAGCCGGAACTTCCATAGAAGCCTTGTCGCCTTCTACGGTGATCAGCGACTGTTCAGCTTCAACTTTGTCGCCCACTTTCACCAGGATTTCGGTCACTTCAACTTCGTCGCTGCCGATATCCGGAACGTTAACGTCTTTTGCCGCCGCAGCCGCTGGTGCTGCTGCCGGAGCTGCTTCTTTCTTCTCTTCTGCCTGAGCAGGTGCAGCGTCTGCTGCACCGTCGGCGGAATCGAAAATCATAATCAGTGCGCCGGTCTGGGTTTTATCGCCAACAGAGACTTTGATCTCTTTAACGATACCCGCCTGCGGAGACGGAACTTCCATAGAGGCTTTGTCGCCTTCTACGGTGATCAGCGACTGTTCGGCTTCAACTTTGTCGCCCACTTTGACCAGGATCTCGGTGATTTCAACTTCATCAGCCCCGATGTCCGGTACTTTGATTTCGATAGCCATTATTCTTTTACCTCTTACGCCAGACGCGGGTTAACTTTATCTGCATCGATGTTGAATTTGGCGATTGCGTCAGCAACCACTTTCTTATCGATTTCGCCACGTTTAGCCAGTTCGCCCAGCGCCGCAACCACGACATAAGAAGCATCAACTTCAAAGTGGTGACGCAGGTTCTCACGGCTGTCGGAACGACCGAAGCCATCAGTACCCAGTACGCGGTAGTCGTCAGCCGGTACGTAAGTACGGACCTGCTCAGCGAACAGTTTCATATAGTCGGTAGATGCCACTGCCGGAGCGTCGTTCATCACCTGAGCGATGTACGGAACGCGCGGAGTTTCCAGCGGATGCAGCATGTTCCAGCGTTCACAATCCTGACCATCACGCGCCAGTTCGGTGAAGGAGGTCACGCTATAAACGTCAGAACCTACGCCGTAATCTTTCGCCAGGATCTGTGCTGCTTCACGGACGTGGCGCAGGATAGAACCGGAGCCCAGCAGTTGAACTTTACCTTTGCTACCTTCAATGGTTTCGAGTTTGTAGATACCTTTACGGATACCTTCCTCAGCACCTTCCGGCATTGCCGGCATGTGGTAGTTTTCGTTCAGCGTGGTGATGTAGTAGTAAACGTTCTCTTGTTTTTCACCGTACATACGCTCCAGACCATCATGCATGATGACAGCAACTTCGTAAGCGTAAGCCGGGTCGTAAGAGATACAGTTCGGGATAGTCAGCGACTGAATGTGGCTGTGACCATCTTCGTGCTGCAGACCTTCGCCGTTCAGGGTGGTACGACCGGAAGTACCGCCGATCAGGAAGCCACGCGCCTGCTGGTCGCCAGCCGCCCAGCACAGATCGCCAATACGCTGGAATCCGAACATCGAGTAATAGATGTAGAACGGAATCATCGGCAGATTGTTGGTGCTGTAAGAGGTCGCCGCAGCCAGCCAGGAACAACCTGCGCCCAGCTCGTTGATCCCTTCCTGCAGAATCTGACCTTTCTCGTCTTCTTTATAGTACGCAACCTGCTCGCGATCCTGCGGGGTGTACTGCTGACCGTTCGGGCTATAGATACCAATCTGACGGAACAGACCTTCCATACCGAAAGTACGCGCTTCGTCAGCGATGATCGGCACAAGTCGGTCTTTGATCGACTTGTTCTTCAGCATCACGTTCAGGGCACGAACAAAAGCGATAGTGGTGGAGATCTCTTTGCTCTGTTCTTCCAGCAGCGCACCGAAGTCTTGCAGGCTCGGCAGCTCCAGCTTCTCGGTAAAGTTCGGCTGGCGGCTTGGCAGATAACCGTGCAGTTTCTGACGCTGAGCGTGCAGATAGGTATGCTCTTCAGAACCTTCCGGGAAGGTGATGTACGGCAGTTTTTCGATATCTGCATCAGACACCGGCACATTGAAACGGTCGCGGATATGGCGCACGCCGTCCATGTTCATTTTCTTAACCTGGTGCGCAATGTTTTTACCTTCAGCCGCATCGCCCATGCCGTAACCTTTAATGGTATGAGCAAGGATTACTGTCGCTTTGCCTTTGGTTTCCTGCGCTTTCTTGAATGCAGCGTAGATTTTCTTCGGATCGTGACCGCCACGGTTCAATGCCCAGATCTGCTCGTCAGTCCAGTCTGCAACCAGTGCTGCGGTTTCCGGATATTTACCGAAGAAGTGTTCACGAACGTACGCACCATCTTTCGATTTGAAGGTCTGGTAGTCACCGTCAACGGTTTCGTTCATCAGTTGGATCAGTTTACCGCTGGTATCTTTACGCAGCAGCTCATCCCAACGGCTACCCCACATCACTTTGATCACGTTCCAGCCAGCACCTTCGAAGATGCCTTCCAGTTCGTTGATGATCTTGCCGTTACCGGTGACCGGGCCGTCAAGACGCTGCAGGTTACAGTTGATAACGAAGACCAGGTTATCCAGTTTTTCACGGGTAGCGATGGTGATCGCACCTTTGGATTCTGGTTCGTCCATCTCGCCATCACCAAGGAATGCGTAAACGGTCTGTTTAGAGGTATCTTTCAGGCCACGGTGTTCCAGATATTTCAGGAACTTCGCCTGGTAGATAGCACCGATTGGCCCCAGCCCCATAGATACGGTCGGGAACTGCCAGAATTCCGGCATCAGTTTCGGGTGCGGGTAGGAAGAGAGGCCATTACCGTGGACTTCCTGACGGAAATTATCCAGTTGCTCCTGAGTCAGACGACCTTCCAGGAAAGCTCGTGCGTAAACGCCCGGGGAGATGTGCCCCTGGAAGTAAACCAGGTCACCGCCATCCTGCTCGTTGCGTGCACGGAAGAAGTGGTTAAAACACACATCATAAATGGTTGCGGAAGACTGGAAAGACGCCATGTGGCCGCCCAGTTCCAGATCTTTTTTGGATGCACGCAGAACCGTCATGATGGCGTTCCAGCGGATAGCTGAACGAATACGGCGTTCCAGTTCCAGATTACCCGGATACTCCGGCTGTTCTTCAACGGGGATGGTGTTGATGTAGTTGCTGACGCCGGTGCCTGCGGCTACGTTGACTCCGCCTTTGCGGGCTTCAGCAAGCAGTTGGTCGATCAGATACTGAGCACGCTCAACACCTTCTTCACGGATGACCGATTCGATCGCCTGGAGCCAGTCGCGAGTTTCGATCGGATCCACGTCATTTGGGAAACGTTCTGACATGGGTTATTCCTTATCTATCTAATAACGTTGAGTTTTCTGGAACCTGTCCCATTGAACTCTCGCTGGAAAGCTCAATAAGACAGGTTCTACGTTTAGTTGCTGCGCTTTTATATGCGCTTGATTTACAACATCTTCTGGCTAATTTTCACCAGAAAAATCACTAATTCTTTCGTTGCTCCAGACGGCGCAGAGAACGTTCACGGCGGCTCTCCTCACGGCTTCTGTCGAGCAAGATTTCTTCGATAAAGGCCAGATGGCGATGCGATGCTTCGCGCGCTTCTTCTGGCTTACCGGCCATAATTGCTTCGAATATGCGAGTGCGGTGACTACTCACCAGCGGCAGCATCTCTCGACGCGAATAGAGCAATTCGAAGTTTTGACGGACATTCTGGGCCAACATCGGCTCCATACACCTTAGCAGATGAAGCAAAACCACATTGTGGGCCGCTTCGGTGACGGCAATCTGATACTGGAGTACGGCGTTTGATTCCGCGTCCAGATCGCCAGACTGCTGCGCCAGCTCTATGGCGTGGTGGAGTTCACGAATGCGTTCCTTGTCTTCATCGGTACTACGCAACGCGGCGTAATAGGCGGCTATGCCTTCCAGGGCGTGTCGTGTTTCGAGCAAGTCGTATTGTGATTCAGGATGGTCGGAGAGCAGCTCCACCAGCGGATCGCTGAAGCTTTGCCAGAGGCTGCTCTGGACAAAAGTGCCGCCACCCTGGCGACGAAGCAACAAGCCCTTCGCTTCGAGACGTTGAATCGCCTCACGCAAGGAGGGACGGGAGACGTCGAACTGTTTCGCCAGTTCGCGTTCCGGTGGGAGTTTTTCACCAGGGCGAAGGGTGCCCTCGAGGATCAAAAACTCCAGTTGCTGCTCAATCACATCGGAGAGTTTTGGTTGGCGGATTTTGCTGTAGGCCATGAGTTCCTGTCTTAAGCCACTTGCCGAAGTCAATTGGTCTTACCAATTTCATATCTGTGACGCTAAAGTAACAAAGTATTCACCTTATGTCTATACAGGTTTTGATTGAAATCATGAAACTGTGCACATTTTAACAACTTGACATATATAGCGTTTCAAAATTGTAACTATGCACAAATGTAGGCTTTACGTGAGCAAGGTTTTTTTTAACGATTATTAAACTATAAAAATCCGAATTGAACCGATTCACTTACCAATTTTTCGATTTTTAATTCAATAAAAATGAATTTATATTCTTTGTTATGGGTGGGATTGTTTGAGACTGGTCTTTACAAATGGTTTCTTTTTAGACAACCCATCTTCAACCATGCATAAAGCGGGTGCATTCGCTGCCGCATACCATTATTCTTGATCTGACGGAAGTCTTTTTGTAACAATTCAAACTTCCAAGTTGTAAACAAATTAATACAACACACGGAATTGCAAACTTACACACGCATCACTGCGTAGATCAAAAAAACAATCACCGCACGAGGTTTCATGATGGAAGGTCAACAGCACGGCGAGCAGCTAAAGCGCGGCCTTAAAAACCGCCATATTCAGCTTATCGCGCTGGGTGGCGCGATAGGGACCGGGCTATTCCTGGGAAGCGCCTCCGTAATACAGTCCGCAGGGCCAGGGATCATTCTGGGTTACGCCATTGCTGGTTTTATCGCCTTTCTGATCATGCGTCAGCTAGGTGAAATGGTGGTCGAAGAACCGGTAGCAGGCTCCTTCAGCCACTTTGCTTATAAATACTGGGGGAGCTTTGCTGGCTTCGCCTCAGGCTGGAACTACTGGGTATTGTACGTATTAGTTGCCATGGCGGAGCTTACTGCCGTCGGCAAATACATTCAGTTCTGGTATCCGGATATCCCAACCTGGGCTTCTGCCGCCGTGTTCTTTGTGGTGATCAACGCCATCAACCTGACCAACGTTAAAGTGTTTGGCGAGATGGAGTTCTGGTTTGCCATTATCAAAGTTATCGCGGTGGTGGCGATGATCATCTTCGGCGGCTGGCTGCTGTTCAGTGGCAACGGCGGTCCGCAAGCGACCGTCCGTAACCTCTGGGAACAGGGCGGATTCCTGCCGCACGGCTTCACCGGGCTGGTGATGATGATGGCGATTATCATGTTCTCGTTTGGTGGTCTGGAGCTAGTGGGGATCACCGCCGCAGAAGCCGATAACCCGGAGCAAAGCATCCCGAAAGCAACCAATCAGGTTATCTACCGCATCCTGATTTTCTACATTGGTTCGTTAGCCGTCCTGCTCTCACTGATGCCGTGGACGCGCGTTACCGCTGATACCAGTCCATTCGTGTTGATCTTCCATGAACTGGGCGACACCTTTGTGGCTAACGCCCTGAATATCGTGGTGTTGACGGCGGCACTTTCCGTGTACAACAGTTGCGTCTACTGCAACAGCCGTATGCTGTTTGGTCTGGCACAACAGGGAAATGCACCGAAAATGCTCGCTTCCGTCGATAAACGCGGCGTACCGGTCAACACCATTCTGGTATCTGCGCTGGTTACGGCATTGTGCGTACTGATTAACTACCTTGCCCCAGAGTCCGCATTCGGACTGTTAATGGCGCTGGTGGTTTCCGCTCTGGTAATCAACTGGGCGATGATAAGTCTTGCGCACATGAAATTCCGTCGTGCCAAACAAGCACAAGGTGTGGCTACCCGCTTCCCTGCCCTGCTCTATCCGCTGGGTAACTGGATCTGCCTGCTGTTTATGGCGGCGGTACTGGTAATTATGCTGATGACGCCGGGGATGGCGATTTCGGTTTACCTGATCCCGGTATGGCTGGTGGTGTTAGGCATCGGCTATCTGTTTAAAGAGAAAACAGCAAAAGCAGTAAAAGCGCATTAATCTCTCTACGCCCTCACCCTGTCTGGGTGAGGGCAACAATCTTTACACCAATGTCCCGTAAATCGTCAGTAGCGCAATCACTACCACGACCACAAACGAGGTTTTCTTCGCCATTGAAACTGCTGCTTTCGGTGTCTCCACTTTATCGACATGCGGTTCACGCGCCAGAGAGAACTGCGCCAGACGCGTTAACACCTGATATTGCGAAGTATGGAAATCGGCCAGCGAAGCAAACCAGGCAGGTAACGCTTTCTCACCGTGGCCGATCAAGGCATAAACCACACCCGCAAGGCGAACCGGCACCCAATCCGCGACATGAAGCACTGCATCAATCCCCGACTGTAAACGATGATGCGGCGTCTGGTAACGCGCCAGCCAGTATTGCCATGCGCGCAAAAACGCATACCCCATCAGCGTAACTGGCCCCCAACTTCCCCCCACAATCAACCAGAACAGCGGTGCCAGGTAAAAACGAAAGTTAATCCACAGCAGTGCATTTTGCAGTTCCCGCAAGTATTCACGTTCATCGCAGCCTGCAGGGACGCCGTGAATCATAGTGAGTTCGCCAGCCATTGTGGAACGGGCATGGCTATCATTACGTGAAGCGGCTGCCAGATAAGCATGATAATGAAGACGAACTTTACCTGCGCCAATACACAGCAAACCAATCAGCAGCCACACCAGCAGCGTCGGAACGTTGAACAATAGCCCATGCAACGCGCGCAACAGCAAAAAAGTCACCCCCATCGCAATAATGGTCATACCTAACGTGCGCCCGAGTGAAAAATGTTTCACCCGCCGAAAGAACGCCTCAAGTCGGTGATCAAGCTGCCAGTGCTCGCCCAACTTAAACAGGCGCTCAAAAATTAACACCAGTAAGGTTGTGAATAGCGTCATGTTGTCTCCTTGCTGACCAGCGCGCGAAACCGTGCCCAATCAAATGCAGGACCAGGATCGGTTTTACGATCCGGCGCAATATCGCAATGCCCCGTCATGTTATTAGCAATAGCTGGATAGCGATCAATCAGCGCCCGAGTGACCGCCGCCAGTTGCTGATACTGCGCATCGGTGTAAGCCAGCGTATCGGTGCCTTCCAGCTCAATCCCAATAGAAAAATCATTACAGCGTTCACGACCTTGATACTGAGAGACACCCGCGTGCCAGGCGCGTTTATCGAAAGGAACATACTGGACAATTTCACCATCACGGCGAATCAAACAGTGAGCGGAAACGCGCAAATGAGCTATCTCAGCAAAGAAGGGATGCGCCTGCGGATCAATAGTTCCGGTGAATAATGCGTCGATCCACGGGCCGCCAAACTCACCTGGCGGCAGGCTAATATTGTGCACCACCAGCAGGGTGGGAACTTCGTCATCCGGGCGACAATCGTAATGAGGCGAGGGAACGCGGCGCGCGCCGGTCAGCCACCCCTGTTCTAACAACATGCAGGATCTCCTTATATGTGGTGCTAATATCCGGTTCAGAGTAGCATGTTTCTACCTTATGATTCGTTAGCTATCTGGAGTTTTAACATGCCGCCTCGCCGCTATAACCCTGACACCCGACGTGACGAGCTGCTGGAACGCATTAATCTCGATATACCCGGCGCGGTGGCCCAGGCGCTGCGGGAAGATTTAGGCGGAACAGTCGATGCCAACAATGATATTACGGCAAAACTTTTACCGGAAAATTCTCGCTCTCATGCAACAGTGATCACCCGCGAGAATGGCGTATTTTGCGGCAAACGCTGGGTTGAAGAGGTGTTTATTCAACTGGCTGGTGACGATGTCACCATTATCTGGCATGTGGATGACGGTGATGTCATCAACGCCAATCAACTCCTTTTCGAACTTGAAGGCCCCTCCCGCGTGCTGTTAACGGGTGAACGCACGGCGCTCAATTTTGTACAAACCCTTTCTGGGGTTGCCAGTAAGGTTCGCCACTATGTCAAACTGCTGGAAGGCACCAACACGCAGTTGCTGGATACTCGCAAAACCTTGCCCGGTCTGCGTTCGGCTCTGAAATATGCGGTACTTTGCGGCGGCGGAGCGAATCACCGCCTGGGACTTTCTGACGCCTTCCTGATTAAAGAAAACCATATTATTGCCTCTGGCTCAGTACGTCAGGCGGTCGAAAAAGCGTCCTGGCTGCACCCGGATGCGCCAGTAGAAGTCGAAGTCGAGGATCTGGAAGAACTTGATGAAGCCCTGAAAGCAGGTGCCGATATCATCATGCTGGATAACTTCGAAACAGAACAAATGCGCGAAGCTGTCAAACGTACCAATGGTAAGGCGCTGCTGGAAGTTTCGGGTAACGTCACCGACAAAACTCTGCGCGAATTTGCCGAAACAGGCGTGGACTTTATCTCTGTCGGCGCACTGACCAAACACGTACAGGCACTCGACCTTTCAATGCGTTTTCGCTAATTGCTGACAGATTCATCCGCTCCGTAGCGAGCGGATGAATCTTACCTTCTCCAACTTTCTTCGTAACGCCTCGCAAATATCTTGTCTTTCACTGCAACATAATAAAAAACCTCGGAACCCGCCTTCCCGTTTCGTTTTTTGCCCCTCGCCTGTGCCGATGGCGTTTGCCAAAGTAGCGCCAACGAAATCAAGGAGCGAAACAGATGGACAAACAACGCGGCTTTACACTCATCGAACTAATGGTAGTTATTGGCATTATTGCCATTTTAAGCGCCATTGGTATTCCCGCTTATCAGAACTACCTGCGCAAAGCAGCGCTCACCGACATGCTGCAAACCTTTGTGCCTTACCGCACCGCCGTAGAATTATGCGCACTGGAGCATGGCGGATTAGATACCTGCGACGGCGGCAGTAACGGCATCCCCTCGCCCACCACCACTCGCTATGTCTCTGCTATGAGTGTGGCAAAAGGCGTGGTGTCGCTGACAGGACAAGAGAGCCTCAATGGGTTAAGCGTCATCATGACACCAGGTTGGGATAACGCCAACGGCGTCACCGGCTGGACGCGCAACTGCAATATTCAAAGTGACAGCGCGTTGCAGCAAGCCTGCGAAGATGTCTTCCGCTTTGATGACGCCAACTAAGGAGCGGCAATGAATATTTCACAGCTCACCGCTCTGTGCCTGCGTTACCAGGGCGTCTTGCTGGATGCCAGCGAAGAGGTGGTTCATGTTGCGGTGGTCGATGCGCCCTCACATGAGTTACTTGACGCTTTGCATTTCGCTACTACCAAACGCATTGAGATCACCTGCTGGACGCGCCAGCAGATGGAAGGCCACGCCAGCCGGTCACAACATAGGTTGCCCGTAGCAGCCCCGGAAAAATATCAGCCCAAAACAGAATTGCTGACTCAAACGTTACAATCTGCACTCGAACAACGCGCTTCTGATATTCATATCGAACCAGCGGACAATAGCTACCGCATCCGCTTACGCATCGACGGCGTGTTGCATCCTTTACCAGATGTTCCACTGGATGCCGGAATAGCATTAACCGCCAGATTAAAAGTGCTGGGAAGCCTGGATATTGCGGAACATCGCCTGCCGCAGGATGGGCAATTCACTGTCGAACTGGCGGATAACACAGTCTCATTTCGCATTGCTACCTTGCCATGTCGGGGCGGTGAAAAAGTGGTATTGCGGCTGTTACAGCAGGTGGACCAGGCGCTGGATGTCAACACGCTGGGAATGCAGCAGTTACAACTGGCGGACTTTGCTCATGCCCTACAGCAACCACAAGGGCTGGTGTTGGTTACCGGTCCTACCGGTAGCGGTAAAACGGTCACACTTTATAGCGCTCTGCAAACGCTGAATACCGCCGATATTAATATTTGCAGCGTCGAAGATCCGGTGGAGATCCCCATCGCAGGGCTTAACCAGACGCAAATCCATCCGCGTGCTGGTCTTACCTTTCAGGGGGTTTTGCGTGCGTTATTACGTCAGGATCCCGATGTCATCATGATCGGAGAGATCCGTGATGGTGAAACGGCAGAAATTGCCATTAAAGCCGCACAAACGGGTCACCTGGTGTTGTCCACGCTACACACCAACTCTACCTGCGAAACACTGGTGCGTTTACAGCAAATGGGAGTTGCCCGCTGGATGCTCTCATCAGCACTCACGCTGGTGGTAGCCCAACGTTTGGTTCGCAAACTTTGCCCGCATTGTCGCCTGCAGCAAGGGGAAGCAATCCGCCTTCCAGGCAATTTATGGTCATCGTCGTTGCCCCGCTGGCAAGCACCTGGTTGTAAACATTGCTACCACGGTTTTTATGGCCGCACGGCCTTATTTGAAGTTCTGCCCATAACACCTGTCATACGCCAGCTCATTTCCGCTAATACCGACGTTGAATCGCTGGAAACGCACGCCCGACAAACTGGAATGCACACGCTTTTTGAAAACGGCTGCCTGGCCGTGGAACAAGGTTTAACCACCTTTGAAGAGTTAATCCGCGTATTGGGGATGCCACATGGCGAGTAAGCAACTCTGGCGCTGGCATGGCATAACCGGCGACGGCAATGCGCAAGATGGAGTACTGTGGGCAGAGAGCCGTTCTTTGCTACTTATCGCACTACAGCAACAAGCCGTTACCCCACTGCACCTGAAGCGGATATCTATTAATTCAGCCCAGTGGCACGCAGACAAAAGCGCGGAAGTCATTCATCAACTGGCAACATTACTCAAAGCCGGACTAACCCTTTCGGAAGGATTAGCCCTATTGGCGGAGCAACATCCGAGCAGGCAATGGCAGGCGTTATTGCAATCGCTGGCACACGATCTCGAACAGGGTATTGCCTTTTCCAATGCCTTATTGCCCTGGTCAGAGGTTTTTCCGCCGCTTTATCAGGCGATGATCCGCACAGGCGAACTGACCGGTAAGCTGGATGAATGCTGCTTTGAACTGGCTCGTCAGCAAAAAGCCCAGCGCCAGTTAGCCGACAAAGTGAAATCAGCATTGCGTTATCCCATTATCATTTTAGCGATGGCGATAACGGTAGTTGTAGCAATGCTGCATTTTGTTCTGCCCGAGTTTGCCGCTATCTATAAAACCTTTAACACCCCGCTACCGACACTTACGCAGGGGATCATGACGCTGGCAGATTTCAGCGGTGAGTGGGGCTGGCTGCTGCTGTTGTTCGGCTTACTGCTGGCAATAGCCAATAAGTTGCTGATGCGCCGCCCGAACTGGCTTATCGTGAGGCAGAAATCGCTGTTACGCATCCCAATTATGGGTTCACTAATGCGGGGACAAAAGCTCACGCAGATCTTTACGATTCTGGCGCTGACACAAAGTGCAGGTATTACTTTTTTGCAAGGGGTAGAGAGCGTCAAAGAGACAATGGGCTGCCCGTACTGGGCACAACTTCTGACACAAATCCAGCACGATATCAGCAACGGTCAGCCCATCTGGCTGGCGTTAAAAAATGCCGGTGAGTTTAGCCCACTCTGTTTGCAGTTAGTGAGAACGGGAGAAGCATCCGGGTCGCTGGATCTCATGCTGGAGAATCTCGCCCACCATCATCGGGATAACACGTTGGCGCTGGCAGATAATCTTGCTGCTTTACTGGAACCGGCCTTACTGGTCATTACCGGAGGAATTATCGGCACGCTGGTGGTGGCAATGTATTTGCCAATTTTCCATCTGGGCGACGCGATGAGTGGGATGGGATAACGCTGGCGCAGTGATCCACGCCAGCATTGGGAGATTACAGGTTATTGAAGATGCGGTTTTCTTGTTCCAGTACGCGGATAAACGTGGTGCGCTTGGTCAGTTCTTTCAGGCGAGAAGCCCCAACATATGTACAAGCTGAACGCAGGCCACCCAAAATATCACGCGCGGTGTTTTCAACTGGGCCACGCAGCGGCAGCTTAACGGTTTTACCTTCCGCTGCACGATATTCTGCAACGCCGCCAACGTGACGTTTCATCGCAGACTCGGAGCTCATACCGTAGAACAACATAAATTTTTCGCCGTTCTCTTCGACGATACGACCGCCGCTCTCTTCGTGCCCCGCCAGCATACCGCCGAGCATCACGAAATCAGCACCGCCACCAAAGGCTTTAGCTACATCGCCCGGCGTGGTGCAACCGCCATCGCTGACGATCATCCCGCCCAGACCGTGCGCGGCATCAGCGCATTCGATTACTGCAGAAAGCTGCGGGTAACCGACGCCCGTCTTGACGCGAGTCGTACAAACAGAACCTGGGCCAATGCCAACTTTAACGATATCGGCACCGGAGAGGATAAGCTCCTCACACATTTCACCTGTCACTACGTTGCCAGCACAAATGGTTTTGGTCGGCCACGCTTCACGCGCTTTCGCAACGAACTGTACGAAGTGCTCGGAATAACCATTCGCCACGTCAATACAAACGAAGTTTAATGCCGGGTTCAGGTCGAGAATCTGTTTAGTTTTTTCGAAATCCGCATCTGACGTGCCGGTAGAAACCATCACATGTTTCAGCACATCAGCGGAAGAATTGTTGATAAACGCTTGCCACTCTTCAACAGAGTAATGTTTATGTACAGCAGTCAGAATATCGAAAGAAGCCAATGCCGTAGCCATGGTAAAAGTGCCTACGGTATCCATATTTGCGGCGATAATCGGCACGCCGGACCAGCTCTGACCTGAATGTTTGAAGGTGAATTGACGTTCCAGTTCAACATCGGAACGGCTTTTAAGAGTGGAGCGTTTAGGACGGATGAGAACGTCTTTAAAACCTAACTTCAGATCTTCTTCAATACGCATGTGCGGATTCCTGGGGTTAATGGCTATAAGGGTAAGAGCACAACTCCAGTGACGCTATCATACGCACTAATCTATGTGGCGCAAGACTGCGAAATTGTCTTTTTTTACGCTACAATCCCATAAATTTACCTGGTAAATAATGGGCGAACGTTTCATTAATCCCGCTTTCGCGTGCTCATTTTTAATGTTTTGATAATCATGATGAATTCCCGGGAATATAAAATATGAGGTATACGGTTGCCTTAACGGGTGGCATTGGCAGTGGCAAGAGTACCGTTGCAAATGCGTTTGCTGACCTCGGAATTAACGTCATTGATGCCGATATTATTGCGCGTCAGGTAGTTGAACCGGGTAGACCTGCACTGCGTGCCATTGCTGAACATTTCGGCGCTGATATGATTGCTGCTGATGGAACATTGCAGCGCCGGGCCTTACGCGAGCGGATCTTCGCCAACCCGGAAGAGAAAAACTGGCTTAATGCCCTGCTACATCCGTTGATTCAGCAGGAGACGCAACGTCAGTTCCAGCAAGCAACTTCCCCCTATGTACTTTGGGTTGTGCCATTGCTGGTAGAAAACTCGCTGTATAAAAAAGCGAATCGTGTGCTGGTGGTGGATGTCAGCCCAGAAACGCAACTTAAGCGCACCATGCAGCGCGATGATGTTACTCGCGAACATGTCGAACAAATTCTTGCTGCCCAGGCAACGCGCGAAGCCCGCCTTGCCGTGGCGGATGACGTCATTGATAATAACGGCGCACCGGATGCTATTGCATCGGATGTTGCCCGCCTGCACGCAAATTACTTGCAGCTTGCGTCGCAGTTTGTCTCACAGGAAAAACCTTAATGCAGACCCAGGTCCTTTTTGAACATCCACTAAATGAAAAAATGCGTACATGGCTACGCATTGAGTTTTTGATTCAGCAACTCACCGTAAATTTACCCATCGTTGACTACGCTGGCGCTCTGCATTTCTTCCGTAATGTCAGTGACTTGCTGGATGTTTTCGAGCGTGGGGAAGTACGCACCGAATTGTTGAAAGAGCTTGACCGCCAGCAGCGTAAACTCCAGACCTGGATTGACGTGCCAGGCGTGGACCAGAGCCGTATTGAAGCATTAATTCAGCAGTTAAAAGCGGCGGGCAGCGTGCTGATTTCCGCACCGCGTATCGGGCAATTTCTGCGTGAAGATCGTCTGATTGCTTTAGTGCGCCAGCGTCTGAGCATACCCGGCGGTTGTTGTAGCTTTGATTTGCCAACTTTGCATATCTGGCTGCATTTACCCCAGGCGCAGCGCGACAGCCAGGTAGAAACCTGGATTGCCAGCCTGAATCCGCTCACCCAGGCACTTACCATGGTGTTAGATTTAATTCGCCAGTCGGCACCGTTTCGCAAACAAACCAGTCTGAACGGTTTCTATCAGGATAATGGCGAAGACGCTGATCTTCTACGGCTGAATCTGGCCCTTGATTCACAGCTTTATCCGCAAATTTCCGGTCATAAGAGTCGTTTTGCGATTCGTTTTATGCCGTTGGACAGTGAAAATGGTCTGGTGCCAGAGCGCCTGGATTTTGAACTGGCGTGCTGCTAAGGAGTTACGATGTCAGAAACTATTACGGTGAACTGCCCAACTTGCGGGAAAACGGTGGTATGGGGTGAAATCAGCCCGTTTCGGCCATTTTGTTGCAAACGTTGTCAGTTGATCGACCTCGGAGAATGGGCTGCTGAAGAAAAACGCATCCCCAGCAGCGGCGATCTGTCCGAAAGCGATGACTGGAGCGAAGAGCTGAAGTAATTGGGTGTAAGAGGTGAGGCATTGTCGGATGCGGTGTAAACGCCTTATCCGACCTGCAAGATCTTGCATATCAACGGATTACAAAATCCCGCAGGCCTGATAAGACGCGCCTGCGTCGCATCAGGCATCAGGGCAAATGTCGGATGCGGCGTGAACGCCTTATTTGACCTACAGGCGCTTAAGCTTCGCAATTACCGGTTCATTGGCTGGCGGAAAATCTTCTGCATTGAGGCTGGCCAGCGCCATCCACTCACCAGGTTGCCCTTCTTTTCCCCACGGTTCCCCTTCCCAGCCTTCGACCAGCCAGAACCACAGTGTGATATGCCTGTCAGGGAACTGATATTCCAGCTTTTCAAACAGCGAAAAACGTTGTGGCGTAATCCCGACTTCTTCCTGAAGCTCCCGCACCACCGCCTGTTCTGGCGTTTCGCCCGCTTCAATTTTACCGCCAGGAAACTCCAACTTATTCGCCATGTGCGCATCTGCGGCACGGCGGGTTATAAAGATTTCGTGGTTCTCGTTGCGAATAATACCTACCGCAATTTGCAGTTTTTTCATTGTCTTAAACCTATAAAAAAGGCGCAGATTTCTGCGCCTTTTGTCTTATTGATTAGCTTTTATTGCAGGCGACCATGGCACTGCTTGTATTTTTTACCGGAACCGCACGGGCAAGGATCGTTACGCCCAACTTTACGCTCGCCGGTTTGTGCAGCCAGCGCCGCTGCGGCTGCAGAGTCGTCATCCTGATGGCTAAGCTGCTGCATTTGCGCTAAACGCTCGGCTTCCATACGACGCTGTTGCTCCAGCTCTTCAACTTCTTCCGGCATACGAACCTGAACTTTGCTCAGCGTGCTAACCACTTCATATTTCAATGATTCCAGCATCGCCGCAAACATTGCGAAGGATTCACGTTTGTATTCCTGCTTCGGATCTTTCTGCGCGTAACCACGCAGGTGGATCCCCTGACGCAGGTAATCCATCGCCGCCAGGTGCTCTTTCCACAGGGAGTCCAGCGTTTGCAACATCACACCTTTCTCGAAGTGACGCATCATCTCGGCGCCAACCACTTCTTCTTTACGCTGATACACTTCGATGGACTGCGCCAGAATACGCTCACGCAGCGTCTCTTCATGCAGCTCTGGCTCTTTGTCCAGCCACTCGGCAATCGGCATATCGAGATCGAAATCGTTTTTCAGACGCTCTTGCAGCCCAGGAATGTCCCACATTTCTTCCAGTGATTGTGGCGGAATGTAGGCATCGATGGTCGCTTTGAACACATCTTCACGAATGCTGTTGATGGTTTCGCTCACATCGCTGACATCCAGCAGTTCGTTACGCTGGGAGTAAATGGCGCGACGCTGATCGTTAGCTACGTCATCGTATTCCAGCAACTGTTTACGAATGTCGAAGTTACGGCTTTCAACTTTACGCTGGGCGTTGGCAATTGCTTTGGTTACCCAAGGGTGTTCAATCGCTTCACCAGGTTTCATACCCAGTTTACGCATCATGCCGGAAACACGGTCGGAGGCAAAAATACGCATCAGCGCATCTTCCATCGACAGGTAGAAACGGGAAGAACCGGCATCGCCCTGACGACCCGAACGGCCACGCAACTGGTTATCGATACGACGAGATTCGTGACGTTCTGTACCGATGATATGCAAACCACCTGCTGCCAGAACCGCGTCGTGGCGTACCTGCCAGTCAGCTTTAATTTTTTCAATTTGCTCTGCGGTCGGGTTTTCCAGCGCGGCAACTTCTGCCTGCCAGCTACCGCCGAGCACAATGTCAGTACCACGACCCGCCATGTTGGTCGCGATAGTCACAGCCGCCGGATAACCCGCCTGGGCAACAATCGCAGCTTCGTTGGCGTGGAATTTGGCGTTCAGAACGTTATGCTTGATACCCGCTTTGGTCAGCTCGTTTGATACCAGTTCTGATTTTTCGATGGAGATAGTACCAACCAGCACCGGCTGGCCTTTCGCGGTACGCTCTTTGATATCTTCAATGATCGCCTGGATTTTTTCCGCTTCGGTCATGTAGACCAGATCCGGCAGATCTTTACGAATCATCGGACGGTTAGTCGGAACGACGACGGTATCCAGCTTGTAGATTGAGCTAAATTCGAATGCTTCGGTATCAGCCGTACCGGTCATCCCCGCCAGTTTTTCATACAAACGGAAGTAGTTCTGGAAGGTGATAGAAGCCAGCGTCTGGTTTTCGTTCTGGATCTGCACACCTTCTTTCGCTTCCACAGCCTGGTGCAGGCCATCGGACCAGCGACGCCCTTGCATGGTACGACCGGTATGTTCGTCAACGATGATAACTTCACCATCTTTAACGATGTAATCGACGTCGCGGGTAAATAGCGCGTGGGCACGCAGCGCCGCCGTTACGTGGTGCATCAGCATGATATTAGCCGGAGAATACAACGACTCGCCTTCGGCCATGATCCCTTCTTTCACCAACAGCTCTTCAATCAGCACCAAACCACGTTCGGTCAGGTTCACCTGACGAGATTTTTCATCAACCGAGAAGTGACCTTCGCCCTGGAAGGTTTCAGAGTCTTCTTTTTCCTGGCGGATCAGGTGTGGAATGATTTTGTTGACGCGCTTATACATTTCCGAACTGTCTTCTGCCGGACCAGAAATGATCAGCGGTGTACGCGCTTCATCGATCAGGATGGAGTCCACTTCGTCCACCAGCGCATAGTGCAGTTTACGCTGTACACGCTCTTCTGGGCTGAACGCCATGTTGTCGCGCAGGTAGTCGAAACCGTACTCGTTGTTAGTACCGTAAGTAATGTCGGCCGCATAGGCTTCACGTTTCGCTGGCGCAGGCATGCCCGGTAGGTTGATGCCGACGGTCATACCGAGGAATTCAAACAGCGGACGGTTGTTTTCGGCGTCACGCTGCGCCAGGTAATCGTTGACGGTAACAACGTGCACGCCCTTACCGGTTAATGCGTTCAGGTAAGCAGGCAGCGTTGCGGTCAGTGTTTTACCTTCACCAGTACGCATTTCCGCGATACAGCGTTCATTAAGAACCATGCCGCCGAGCAACTGAACGTCGAAGTGACGCATCCCAAAGACACGCTTACTTGCTTCACGCACAACGGCAAAGGCTTCCGGGATCAGGTTTTCCAGCACTTCGCCTTTTTCCAGACGTGCGCGAAACTCTGCAGTTTTTCCCTTCAGTTCTTCGTCGGAGAGTTTTTCCATCTCCGGTTCCATGGCATTGATGAGGTTGACGACTTTGCGCATCCGGCGCAGGGTGCGGTCGTTACGGCTACCGAAAACTTTTGTTAATAATTTGATTAGCATAATAAAATCTCAAACGCCCCGCAGTGCGGAGTTAATAAAATGAAATAAAGGTTTTGTCGTTATTAGCTAAGGCGTTGAGGGCCAGCACGGATACCTTGCGCCTGGCTGATCCAGACGGGCGTGCTGAATGCTGCTTGCGGAGTAAAATGCGCATAATCAATGCGATAACCATTTTCAGGCGGCGTGCCTTCCTGGGTCAGCAGCGCGCTGAGCGTATCCAGTAAAGCAAGATGTTGCGCCTGAAACGGTAAAGACTCTTCAGCAACGGGCAGCGTTTGCGGTGCCATTGCGAAGGAAAGATGACGGATTACCGTGCGAATTGCGTGTTGATGCCAGTAATCAACGGAATAGTTCGAGTTTGGGCGGCGCGTATTCGCTTCCAACAAGGCCAACTGACTAAAGTTAACTTTGGCGGAAGGCTCGTGGTTGCGGGTTGTCGCTTTTGCGGGCGCATTTGGTTCGGCGGCGTTGCTGAGCGCAGGCAAACCTAAACTCGCCGCGACCATCCCTAATAAGAGATGCGGCCAGAAGTAGCGTTTACCAAACTGTCGCCAGCGCGTCAGTATTCCACTCACGTTATTGCCATCCCAATCGTATTCAAACGTTTTTAGCGCACAAATCTTATCATTAAAGGCCGAAGTCCACAGCAGGAATGAAGATAAGTTGTGCGTAAAAGTGCTTAAGAAAACAGCGTTCGCACCGTTTCTTACGGCCCTGATAACAACTCAAAAAAAACGACTGGTTCACCTGGCCGGAGAGAGTGCCAGATTTGCCAGTCGAATTTTATACGACAGTATAAATGTCGTTATGCCAGTACCGTCGAAGGCGCTTTGAAGGCCAACGGCAGTTCTGCGTCGTCCTGGAAGGTCACATATTCCCAGGCTTCCTGTTTTGCCAGGACAGCCTGCAACAGTTTGTTATTCAGTGCATGACCGGATTTATAGGCGGTAAATGCACCAATAATATTGTGACCACACATGAACAAGTCACCGATCGCGTCAAGCATTTTGTGACGCACAAATTCGTCTTCAAAACGCAAACCGTCTTCGTTCAGTACGCGATAATCGTCAACAACGATGGCACAATCGAAGCTGCCGCCCAGGCACAAACCACGAGACTGCAGATATTCAATATCGCGCATGAAACCGAATGTACGCGCACGGCTGATCTGACGCATAAACGCATCAGCAGAGAAGTTCATCGCATAGCGTTGATTGCTGGAATCGATAGCCGGATGGTTGAAATCGATGGTGAAATCCAGCGAAAAACCATTATATGGCTTAAATTCAGCCCACTTATCGCCATCTTCGACACGAACAGTCTCTTTGATGCGAACAAATTTCTTGGCGCAGTTGAGTTCGTCGATACCAGCATCAAGCAGCAGGTAAACAAACGGAGCAGCGCTGCCGTCCATAATCGGGATTTCCGGTGCGTTAACTTCGATAACGATGTTATCGATGCCTAAGCCCGCGAGCGCAGCGTTCAAGTGCTCAACGGTTGAAATCCGTACATCATGCTCGTTGACCAGACACGTACAGAGCATGGTATCACGCACAGATTTGGCATCGGCCGGGAAATCTACCGGTGGATTCAAGTCGGTGCGACGATAGATGACCCCGGTGTTGGCCGGCGCAGGGCGTAACGTCAGGGTGACTTTCTTGCCGGTATGTAAACCGACACCCGTCGCCTGAACGATACGTTTAAGTGTCCTTTGTTTGATCATCGTATTATCTCGCCAAATTATCTATCCAACCGAAGTGTACTATACATTCGGCAGGCCAGTTTAGCACAAAGAGCCTCGTAACCCAAATTCCAGCTTATTCTTAGTCAGCTTGCTTACGCAAGAATGCAGGGATATCCAGATAATCAGGTTCTTTCGCGGTTTGCGGCGTATTGTCGTTCACCACTTTAGCGACCGGTTTCTGTTCCTGAGTCAGCGGTGCCATACCGTGCTGTTGGTAACGATCCATCACCGGCTGCTGAACTTGTTTATTGGTCACGAGAGTGATTTCAGGACGTTTGTCCATGCCGATGCCTGTTGCAACCACGGTTACACGCAGTTCATCGTTCATATCCGGGTCAAGAGATGTACCGATAACCACAGTCGCGTTATCCGAAGCAAATGCACGGATGGTGTTACCTACGGTTTCGAATTCATCCAGACGCAGGTCGAAGCCCGCCGTGATGTTAACCAGCACGCCGCGCGCGCCAGACAGGTCGATGTCTTCCAGCAGCGGAGAAGAGATAGCCATTTCAGCCGCTTCTTCCGCACGGTCTTCGCCGCTTGCCACACCAGAACCCATCATCGCGTAGCCCATTTCAGACATCACGGTACGAACGTCTGCAAAGTCGACGTTCATCAGACCCGGACGAGTAATCAGTTCAGCGATACCCTGAACAGCACCTTTCAGCACATCATTCGCTGCGCCAAACGCATCAAGCAGGGAAATACCGCGACCGAGCACCTTCAGCAGTTTATCGTTCGGGATGGTAATCAGTGAGTCCACATGCTTGGACAATTCAGTGATCCCCTGCTCCGCGAAGGCCATACGCTTCTTGCCTTCAAAGTTGAAAGGCTTAGTCACGACAGCAACGGTCAGGATCCCCAAATCTTTTGCAACTTCAGCAACGACCGGCGCAGCACCTGTACCAGTACCGCCCCCCATACCTGCTGCAATAAATACCATGTCTGCACCTTCCAGCGCCGCACGCAGTGCATCGCGATCCTCATCAGCCGCATTACGGCCAACTTCTGGATTAGCGCCAGCTCCCAGTCCTTTGGTTATACCACTACCGATCTGAATCGTCTGCCCAACCGCTGTTTTACGCAGCGCCTGTGCATCGGTATTTACCGCGAAGAATTCAACACCTTCAATGCGCTCACGCACCATGTGCTCAACAGCATTACCGCCGCCGCCGCCGACGCCGATGACTTTAATCACCGCGTCGTTGGTAAGTTCCATTGGTTCAAACATAGTTTCTCTCCGATATGTGCCTGTCGCCTGAGGCCGTAATCACCGTCGACCTCATAAAAATTAAAACTCTTTTCGCAGCCAACTATTGAGTCGCTTGATCCACGAGCCAACTGATGCTGTAACACGTTTTTCTACTTCCGCTTCACCGTTAAGATGTGACTCTTTCCCGTAGTGAAGCAATCCCACAGCCGTCGAGTAATACGGCTCCTGAGCATAATCAGTTAAACCAGTGATATTCAGCGGCGCGCCAATACGCACCTGCGTATGAAACACTCGCTGAGCGCAGGCGGCAAGACCTTCGATCTGCGCCGCGCCACCGGTTAATACAATGCCCGCCGCCAGGTGATGTTTCACACCTTGTTGGCGAAGCTTTTCCTGCAACTGCAATATCTCTTCGTTGACCAGATTGAGCAGCTCGGTATACCGTGGCTCAATCACCTCCGCCAGCGTCTGACGTTGCAGACTACGCGGTGGTCGCCCACCTACGCTCGGCACTTCCACACTCTCATCTTTACCAACGATGGAGCCTAACGCGCAGCCATGGCGAACTTTAATCGCTTCGGCGTCGCTTGGCGGCGTGCCAAAGGCATAGGCGATATCACTGGTCACCACATTGCCAGCATAAGGAATTACCTTGGTGTGGCGCAATGCCCCACCGGTATAAACGGCGATATCCATTGTACCACCACCGATATCGACGACGCAGACTCCCAATTCACGTTCGTCTTCCGTCAATACCGAATAACTTGATGCCAGTCCGGCAAATATCAGTTGGTCAACTTTCAGGCCACAACGTTCAACCGCTTTAACAATGTTTTTCGCCATATCATTGTGACATGTGATCAGGTGCACTTTTGCCTGCATTCGCACGCCGGAAAGCCCCACCGGGTTCTTGATCCCTTCCTGATAGTCAATCGCGTACTCTTGCGGGATCACGTGCAACACACGATGTTCATCACGCACGCGCACCGATTTCGCGGTATGGACGACGTTTTCCACATCTTCTTGCGTCACTTCTTCTTCAGAAATGGGCACCATACCTATTTCATTCTGACAACTGATGTGCTTACCAGAAAGCGCCAGATATACTGAAGAGATCTGACAATCTGCCATCAATTCTGCCTGGTCAATAGCGCGTTGTACGCATTTGACCACGGATTCGAGGTCGTTAACCCCGCCTTTATCCATACCACGTGACGGGCAACTGCCCACACCAATGATATTGACCATACCGTCGGGCAGAACTTCCCCTACTAAAGCGGCAACCTTCGCGGTACCAATCTCCAGTCCTACTACCAGTTTTCTGTCCGTCGCCTTGATCATTGTTGTTCTGCCTGTGCCTGATTTTGTTGCTGAGTAGATTCCTCTGGCGGCAAGGGCGCCCAGCCTACTGCCGCACCAGAGTCATAACGCAAATCAACGTAGCTAATCCGTTTGCCATCGGTTTGCGCCTGCTGCTGTAAAACCGGATAAAGTTCTACAAAGCGAGCCAAACGTTTCATCGTATCGCCCCGGCCAAGGTTGAGCTTAATATCGTTATTCAGCGTCAACTGCCAGGAACGCCGCGCGGTCATCGCCGCTTCCTTCAGAGTAAATCTGTCCTTTGCCAGCATCTGCCCCATTTCGCGATAGCCCTGCAACACTTCATTTGCGCTGCCTTCCGGGCCATACAACATCGGGAGCACCTGCTTGCTGGTGCGATCTGGTGGCACGCTGAAGGTATTTCCTTCGGCGTCTACCATATGTTGATCATTCCACCGCGCAATCGGCACATATTCAACCAGATGAATCTTCAATTCATCAGGCCACTGCTTTCTGACGCTCACCTGCTTAATCCACGGCAGGCGTTGTTCTATTTGCGTCTGGATGATGTTGACATCCTGGGTCATAAAAGTACCCGGCTCACCCAACGCCAGGATCGACTGCCGGATATCGTCATTACGCGTGTAATGCCGTTCACCGGTCAACACCAGCTTTGAGAGCGGCAGGCGTTGCGCATCTTCCATCCAGCCCAACACGACCCAGCCGCTCACCAACACTGTCGTTAAAACCGTCAGCAGGAAAAGGATCCCCGCCAGACGTGTTCCATTATTGCGGCGAGAAGAAATCTCTTCCTCGCTGTTTCGCGTGTTCAGAGCAGCCTGCGACATATTAGTCCGCCAGTTCCAGAATTCGTACTACCAACTGCGAGAAGCTTAACCCCGCCTGACGCGCCGCCATCGGCACCAGACTATGGCTGGTCATACCCGGTGAGGTATTGGCTTCCAGCAGATAAAACTGTCCATCACTGTCCAGCATGACGTCAATACGCCCCCATCCTTTGCAGCCTAAAGTCGTCCATGCTTTCAGCACTAATGCCTGCAAATTGGCCTCTTGTGACGCTTCCAGACCTGCGGGGCAGAAATACTGTGTCTCATCAGAGAGATACTTTGCCTCATAATCATAGAAGGTTCCGGCGGGTTGAATACGTATTGACGGTAAAATTTCTTCACCGAGTATCGCAACCGTGAACTCCGGCCCACTTAGCCATTTTTCAATCAATACTTCTTCATCGTGCTGAAATGCCAATCTTAATGCATCTTGTAGAGCATTTTCTGCTACTACTTTTGACATTCCAACGCTGGAACCTTCGCGACTCGGCTTGACAATAAGCGGCAAACCTAAGGCAGAAATTTCTGCTAACTGCTTATCACTAAGGCCTTTTTCAAATTCTGCGCGGGTTAATGCCACCCACGGCGCTACCGGTAAACCTGCTCCCTGCCACAGCAATTTGCTGCGTAGTTTATCCATTGAAAGCGCAGATGCCATCACCCCGCTGCCGGTATAAGGTAGCCCCATCAGCTCGAGCATGCCCTGCAATGTGCCGTCTTCACCGCCGCGCCCGTGCAGAGCGATAAATACTTTCTGAAAGCCCATCGCCTTCAGTTGCGTCACGTCGACTTCTTTCGGATCGACAGGATGCGCGTTGATACTGCCTTCACGCAGCCCGGCTAACACTGCAGCACCAGAATTCAAAGAAACTTCTCTCTCTGCGGAGTTCCCGCCCAACAGGACCGCGATTTTATCAGTCATGTTGCTCTTCCTCCGGAGTTTGCGGCTTCAGTTTGATTTCAGCTAAAGAACGAGCAATTTTTCCGATATTACCCGCCCCCTGCACAAGAATCAGGTCGTTACCAGTTAATACCGGTGCTAACATCTCGGCTACCTGCGCCGGATCAGGCACCAGAATGGGATCAATTTTCCCACGTCCACGAATTGTACGACACAACGAACGGCTGTCCGCTCCCGGAATCGGTGCTTCGCCAGCCGGATAAACGTCCAGCATCAATAAGGTATCGACCTGGGTCAGGACATTGGCAAAATCGTCATACAGATCACGAGTGCGGGTGAAACGGTGCGGCTGAAACAGCATCACCAGGTTTTTATCCGGCCAGCCAGCACGCGCCGCTTTAATCGTGGCATCCACTTCTGTCGGATGGTGGCCGTAGTCATCGACCAGCATTGCTGTACCGCTTTTACCGTTGACCGGCTCCAGCGGAAACTCACCGAGGAAATCAAAGCGACGACCGGTTCCCTGGAAGCTCTCCAGCGCACGCAGAATAGCGTCGTCGTCAATCCCCTCTTCCGTGGCGACCGCAACCGCAGCGGCAGCGTTCAGCGCATTATGACGGCCTGGCGCATTCAGAGTAACGCGCATCGGCTCTTTGTCCTGGCGCAGCAACGTAAAGTGCCCCTGCGGGCCAATCTGCTGATAATCTTCCACACGAACGTCAGCATCTTCACTGAAACCATAAGTGGTAATCTGACGGCCAACGCGCGGTAACAACTCACGGATCACCGGGTCGTCAACACACATCACCGCACGTCCGTAAAACGGCAGGTTGTGCAGAAAATTAATAAAAGTCTGTTTTAAATTCTCGAAGTCACCCTGGTAGGTATCCATGTGATCGGCTTCGATATTGGTGACAATCGCCACCATCGGTTGCAGATGCAGGAACGATGCGTCGCTCTCATCCGCTTCGGCAATCAGGTAACGCCCGTGACCTAAACGCGCATGAACACCCGCCGCTTTTACCAACCCACCGTTAACGAAGGTCGGGTCGAGGCCCGCTTCTGCGTAGATACTGGAAACCATCGCGGTGGTGGTGGTTTTACCGTGTGTCCCGGCAATGGCGATGCCATGACGAAAACGCATTAACTCAGCCAGCATTTCCGCACGACGAATAACCGGAATACGCGCTTCATGGGCAGCAACAATCTCTGGGTTGTCAGCAGAAATCGCGCTGGAAACAACGACCACGCTGGCGTCACGCACGTTTTCCGGGCGATGGTTGAAGTAAATCGTCGCCCCCAGATTCATTAACTGCTGCGTGACCGGATTTGGCGCTAAATCGGAACCACTGATCTGATACCCTTCATTGGCCAGAACTTCGGCAATACCGCCCATACCGGCACCACCGATGCCGACAAAGTGTATGTGCCGAACGCGACGCATTTCGGGCACGATGGAACGCAGTTTTGCCAATTGTTGTGTATTCATTCTTTACGCCATTAACTTCTCAAATTCATGCGATGCAAAAGGCATCGCCACAATTACGCCCGGGCAGCCCGGCTCACTTCATTTGCCACTCGCTCGGTGGCATCCGGAATGGATGCAGCACGGGCGCGTTCTGCCATGGTTAATAAGGTTTCTCGCGACCACCCGGCCAGGGTGTTGGCGACAGCGTCCACAGTAAGTTGCGGTTGCTCGATAATTTTGGCTGCGCCCGCTTTTTCCAGCGGCAGCGCATTCCAGTATTGCTGGCGGTCTTTATGCTGAAACGGCACAAACAATGCCGGTAGCCCCGCCGCGGCGATTTCACTCACCGTCAACGCGCCGGAGCGGCAAACAACGACATCCGCCCATGCATAGGCCGCCGCCATATCATCAATAAATTCTGTCACTTTATGCTGCGGTTGCCCCGCTTCGGCATAAGCCTGTTCAACAGATTGTTGCGAACCTTTGCCACTCTGATGCCAGATAGTTACCGTATCGCCCAGCTTTGCTGCGACCTGAGGCATTGTCTGGTTAAGAATACGCGCGCCCTGCGAACCGCCCACCACCAACACACGAATCGGGCCTTCACGCCCGGCCAAACGTTGCTGCGGTAATGGCAGCGCCAGCACATCGGTACGCACCGGGTTACCAACCACTTCCGCATTGGGGAAAGCGCCTGGAAACGCCTGCATCACTTTGGTGGCAATTTTCGCCAGCCATTTATTGGTCAAGCCTGCAATGCCGTTTTGTTCGTGAAGTACAACCGGAATGCCTAACGACCATGCTGCCAGACCACCAGGCCCGGAAACGTAGCCGCCCATCCCGAGCACCACATCAGGCTTGTAAGCTTTCATAATTGCCCGCGCCTGCCGCCAGGCGTTAAAGATACGCAGCGGAGCCACGAGTAATGCTTTGATCCCCTTACCACGCAGGCCGGAGATACGAATAAAGTCGATCTCAATACCGTGCTTCGGCACTAAGTCCGCTTCCATACGATCGGCAGTACCCAGCCAGCGAACTTGCCACCCCTGGGTCATTAAATGGTGCGCAACCGCCAGCCCGGGGAACACATGTCCGCCAGTACCGCCAGCCATCACCATTAATCGCTTCCCTTGACCACTCATCGTGAACCTCGTGCAAACGCCTGCGCTTTCTCCAGACGCGTTTCATAATCAATACGCAACAGCATCATGATGGCTGTCGACATAATCAGTAAACTCGAACCACCGTAACTGATCAGCGGCAATGTCAAACCTTTGGTCGGTAGCATCCCCGCCGCCGCGCCTACGTTAACCAGCGCCTGGAAACTAAACCAGATGCCAATTGAACAGGCGAGAAAACCAGAAAAGCGGTGGTCAATTTCTAACGCTTTACGGCCAATCGACATCGCACGAAAAGCGACGAAGAATACCATTAAAAGCGCCAGCACCACACCGATATACCCCAGTTCTTCTCCGATAATGGCGAAAATAAAGTCAGTATGCGCTTCCGGCAGATACTCCAGTTTTTGTACCGAGTTACCTAAACCTTGCCCCCACAATTCGCCACGACCAAACGCCATCAATGATTGCGTCAACTGATAGCCGCTGCCGAACGGGTCTTCCCACGGGTTCCAGAACGCGGTAACGCGGCGAATACGGTATGGTTCAGCGAGGATCAGCAACACAACCGCTGAAATCCCCATGCCGATAATGGCAATGAATTGCCATAATTTCGCCCCCGCCAGGAACAGCATCGCCAGCGTGGTCACAAACAACACCACCACCGTACCGAGGTCAGGCTGCGCCAGCAGCAACACTGCCAGTACCAGAATCACCCCCATCGGTTTCAGGAAGCCGCGCAAGTTATTACGCACTTCGTCACCTTTACGCACCAGATAGTTGGCGATATAGCAAAACAGCGACAGCTTAGTCAGTTCCGCAGGCTGAATACGCAGCAGGCCGAGATCGATCCAACGCGATGCCCCTTTAACTGAGCTACCCACCACCAGCACGATCATCAGCAAGATGATTGACCCGAGCAGCATTGTGGCGCTGTAGCGCTGCCAGAACTCCATCGGCAGGCGCAGCGTAATGATCGCCAGAATGAACGCCAGGATCAGGTAAACACCATCACGCTTCGCGAAGAAGAACGGATCGTTGGTTAAGCGTTGCCCGATGGGCATTGACGCCGAGGTCACCATGATAAAGCCAATCGCCGCGAGGCCGAAGGTCAGCCACAGCAAGGTACGATCGTACATGATCAGGCTGTCGGTATCTTTTTCCCGCGAGCCCATCACCCAGCCCTTCAGCGCCGTGGAGATCCAGACCAGGATACTGAATCCCGGCAGACGCGGCATTTTCAGGCGAGGGAAAGATAAACGCATCAACCAAACTCCTTCGCCAGACGAGCAAATTCATTGCCCCGTTGTTCAAAGTTCTTGAACTGATCGAGGCTGGCACAGGCCGGAGAGAGCAGAACCATATCTCCCGGTCGCACGCGCGGAGCCAATAGACGCATCGCCTGCTCCATGGTTTCGGTTTGTTCAGCCACTTCCGGGCGTAAAGCCGCTAACTGCGCACCGTCGCGACCGAAGCAATACAGACGAACGTTATCGCCATTCAGATAGCGCGCCAGCGGACTAAAATCCGCCGATTTGCCATCGCCGCCTAACAACAAGTGCAGCGTACCGTCAACATGCAAGCCGTTTAGCGCGGCTTCCGTACTGCCGACGTTGGTAGCTTTCGAGTCGTTAATCCAGCGTACGCCATTGTGCTCAAGCACCACTTCAAAGCGATGCGGCAGACCGGTAAAAGTCGTTAGCGCTGTCAGGCTGCTGGCTCGCGGTAACCCTGCGGCATCCGCCAGCGCCAGTGCCGCCAGCGCATTGGTGTAGTTATGTTGCCCTGAAAGTTTCATCTCTTTCACGTTCAACACTTTCTCACCTTTCACCCGCAGCCAGGTTTCGCCCTGCTGATGATTCAGGTGATAGTCACCCATGTTGACGCCAAAGCTGACGCAACGTTCATCCGCACCGCGGATCGGCATCGTTAAGGCATCATCGGCATTAACCACGCAAACTTTCGCATTTTCGTAAATGCGCAGTTTTGCCGCACGATACTGTTGCAAACCAAACGGATAACGATCCATATGATCTTCAGTTACGTTCAGAATGGTCGCTGCCACCGCCTGTAAACTGGAGGTTGTTTCCAGTTGGAAGCTCGACAGTTCCAACACGTACAGTTCGCACTCATCATCAAGTAACATCAACGCTGGCAGACCAATGTTGCCACCTACGCCAACGTTAACACCTGCTGCTTTCGCCATTTCGCCCACTAAGGTGGTGACCGTACTTTTGCCGTTAGAACCCGTGATCGCCACAATCGGCGCTTGCGCTTCGCGGCAGAACAGTTCGATATCACCAACGATTTCGATTCCGGCATCGGCAGCGGCGCTTAAGGATGGATGCGCCAGCGCAATGCCGGGGCTGGCGACAATAAGATCTGCCGCCATCAGCCATTCATCATTAAGACCGCCAGTATGACGTTCTACCGTTTCGGGTAATTTATCCAGGCCAGGCGGTGTCATACGCGTATCCATAACGCGCGGCGTCACGCCGCGAGCAAGGAAAAAGTCTACGCAGGAAAGCCCGGTGAGGCCCAGGCCGATAATGACGACATTTTTACCCAGGTAATCAGCCATGATTAACGCACCTTCAGCGTTGCCAGACCAATCAGGACCAGCATCAGCGAAATAATCCAGAAACGCACGATGACACGCGGTTCCGGCCAGCCTTTAAGTTCATAGTGGTGATGGATCGGCGCCATGCGGAAAATACGTTGCCCGCGCAGTTTAAAGGAGCCGACCTGCAAAATAACCGACAGGGTTTCGACAACAAACACGCCCCCCATAATCACCAGCAGGAATTCCTGACGCAGCAGCACAGCGATAATGCCCAACGCGCCACCTAACGCCAGCGAACCAACGTCGCCCATAAAGACCTGCGCGGGATAGGTGTTAAACCACAGGAAGCCCAGCCCTGCCCCGACTATCGCGGTGCAGACGATAACCAGCTCCCCGGCGTGTCGCAGATACGGTATATGTAAGTAGCTGGCAAAGTTCATGTTGCCGGTAGCCCAGGCCACCAGTGCAAAACCACCTGCGACAAAGACGGTCGGCATAATGGCCAGACCGTCGAGGCCATCGGTCAGGTTTACCGCGTTGCCCGTACCGACAATCACAAAATACGCCAGCAGGATATAAAACAAGCCTAACTGCGGCATCACATCTTTAAAGAACGGCACCACCAGTTGCGTTGCTGGCGTGTCTTTTCCTGCAAGATAAAGTGCGAAAGCAACGCCCAACGCAATCACCGACATCCAGAAATACTTCCAGCGCGCGATCAAACCTTTGGTGTCTTTGCGCACGACTTTGCGATAGTCATCAACAAAACCAATAATGCCGTAACCGACCAGCACCACCAGTACGCACCAGACATACGGGTTGGAGGGATAAGCCCACAAGATCACGGAGACGACAATCGCAGTCAGGATCATGATCCCACCCATGGTCGGCGTGCCGCGCTTACTGAAGTGTGATTCAGGGCCATCGTTACGAACAACCTGCCCGAAGGAGAGTTTTTGCAAATGAGCAATCATGCGCGGGCCCATCCACAATGAGATGAACAGCGCAGTCAGCAGGCTGACGATGGCGCGAAACGTCAGATAGGAAAAGACGTTAAAGCCGGAATAATATTTGACCAAATGTTCGGCCAGCCAAACTAACATGTCCCATTCTCCTGTAAAGCGCGTACTACCTCTTCCATGGCAGCACTACGTGAACCCTTAACTAAAATCGTAATCACCTGTTGCTCTGCAATCAGTGATTTAAGACGCGTAATCAACGCGGATTTATCAGCAAAATGTTCGCCAGCACCGCTGGCGGTGCTGATAGCATGGCTTTGCTTGCCCACGCTTAACACGCGGTCAATACCAGCCGCCTTCGCCGCTTCCCCCACCTGGACATGACAGGCATCACTTTCAGCACCCAGCTCAGCCATATCACCAACCACCAGCACGCGATAACCCGGCATTTCAGCCAGTACCTGAACTGCGGCGGTCATTGAGCCAACATTGGCGTTGTAGGAGTCGTCGAGCAGCAACTGGTTTTCCGCCAGTTGAATGGGAAACAGACGACCAGGAACAGCTTGCAGATTTGCCAGTCCCGTTTTGATGGCATCAAGCGTTGCACCCACGGACATGGAGAGCGCCGCGGCAGCCAACGCATTTGCGATATTGTGACGCCCCGGCAGCGGCAGCAGAACATCGACGCTACCTGTTGGGGTTTGCAGCGTAAATTCAGTACCATGTGAAGTCACATGGATATTGGTAGCGGTAAAATCGCTGTTGGCGGCATTTGGCGAAAAACGCCACACTTTGCGTGGGCCAATCACACTCTGCCAGTTCAGCCAGTCGTTGTTATCGGCATTCATGATAGCGATACCGTTTTCTGGCAGGCCGGTAAAGATTTCGCCTTTCGCTTTCGCGACACCCGCAAGCGAGCCGAAACCTTCCAGATGCGCAGCCGCCAGATTGTTGACCAGTGCGGCTTCCGGACGGGTCAGGCTAACAGTCCAGGCAATTTCGCCCTGATGGTTAGCGCCAAGCTCAATGACCGCGTAATCGTATTCCGGCGTTAAACGCAGCAGCGTCATTGGCACGCCGATGTCGTTGTTGAGATTGCCAGCCGTATAAAGCGTGTTGCCACACTGACTTAAAATCGCCGCGGTCATCTCTTTCACGGAGGTTTTACCGGAGGAACCGGTCAGGGCAACCACACGAGCAGGAACTTGCTGACGAACCCATGCTGCCAGTTCACCAAATGCCAGACGCGTATCGTTAACGATTAACTGTGGCAGGTCGATATCCAGCGGACGGCTAACCAGCAGCGCGCCCGCCCCTCCAGCTTTCGCCTGGTCGGCAAAATCATGGGCATCGAAACGTTCGCCTTTCAGGGCGACGAACAGACAGCCAGGCGTCAATTTACGGGTATCGGTGGTTACGGCGTCAAGGGTGATATCAGCCCCTTTCAGTTCGCCGTTGAGAATATTCGCCAGTTGGCTAAGGGTTACACTAATCATGCGATTACCCCCAGCAAACGCGCCACCGTGACGCGATCGGAGTAGTCCAGACGCTGATTACCGACAATCTGGTAATCTTCATGGCCTTTACCCGCGACCAACACGACATCATTTTCTTTCGCCTGCATAACGGCGCACGTTACCGCTTCTGCGCGACCTTCCATCACTTTGGCATGTCCGGCGTCTAACATCCCCGCCAGAATATCGTTGATGATGGCACGCGGCTCTTCAGTACGCGGGTTGTCATCCGTTACCACCGCCACGTCGGCAAACTCTTCAGCAATCGCCCCCATCAGTGGGCGCTTGCCTTTATCGCGATCGCCGCCACAGCCGAAGACGCACCACAGCTTACCCGCACAGTGCAGGCGCGCAGCCTGCAAGGCTTTTTCCAGCGCATCCGGAGTGTGAGCATAATCCACAACAACCGTCGGTTTGCCTGGCGCAGTGAACACTTCCATACGTCCGCAAACCGGTTGCAGACGCGCGGCGGTTTTCAGCAGGTCAGCTAATGGGTAACCGAGCGCCAGCAGCGTCGCCAGCGCCAGCAGCAGGTTACTAACGTTGAATGCGCCCATCAGGCGGCTTTCTATTTCCCCATCGCCCCAGCTTGAGGTGAAGCGAATGGTCGCACCGCTGTCGTGATAGTTCACGCCAGTCGCTTTCAACCAGCGGCCATGACAGTTCGGATTGATATTTTCTTCCATCGACACGGCAACCGCGTCCGGCAATTTTGCCAGCCAGCGGCGGCCTACTTCGTCATCAGCGTTGACAATCGCCTGACCGCAATGATGTTCGGAGTAAAGCAACCATTTCGCCGCTTCGTAGTGTTCCATATCACCATGATAATCAAGGTGATCGCGACTTAAGTTAGTAAAGACCGACGCCGCAAATTTCAATGCCGCCACACGGTGCTGTACCAGCCCGTGTGAGGAAACTTCCATTGCGCAAAAAGTCGCGCCCTGATCCACCAGCCCCGCCAGCTCATGCTGAACGTCGACTGCCGAACCGGTGGTATTTTCCGTCGGGATCACTTTACCCAGCAGGCCATTACCAACAGTGCCCATTACCGCGCTGGTTTCACCAAGCAGTTGGCTCCATTG